>JAPOPA010000079.1 GCA_026713145.1 Chloroflexota bacterium | reverse complement strand
CTGCTGCTGGTGCAACGCCATCGCGGGGTCGCGCGGGTCGCAAGCGTACGCGTCGGGGGCCTCGTCTCCCGGCGCCTCCTCCGACAGCATGCCGTCGCCGGACACCGAAGAAGCCCCGCCTCCGCTGTGAAGGTAGTACGGCACGTATCGCGTCCTAGCAAGCGGCCAATCGTCCTCGTCACGCCACGTGTTGTCGCCCATCACGAAGATTCGCACCTTCGGCCAGTCCGCGATGGCGTCCTCATCGCCGTACAGCCACCGCCGGTACCACTGAGACGTAATCTCGTAGTAGTCGAGATGGGCCTCCGGGCCGAAGTCCATGTCACCCAGTTTCGTCGGCCATTCGGTGCCGTCATGCGTCCACGGGCCAACGATCAGGTACTGGTTGTCCCTGGCCAACGCGGTGGCTGCGTTTTCCCGGAGACCCGTAAAGTTCTTGATCGACATCCCCTGCTGGTCGTACCAGCCGGTCTGATTCAGAGACGGTACGACCATGCTGCTATGCTTCGCCTCGAAGCCGAAATGGTCGGTCGCGTGGTCGCTCAGCCATTTGCGCCAGTGAGGCCCAATGCCGTGCATTGCCTCGTCGGGAATCTCCATCAGGGGCAGGTACCAGTACCACTTGCCGCGGTCCCGATTTACGAAGTAATCTTCCGCCTCGTCCGGGGTGCGCGGGCCCGTGGGTGCGTTGTCCCGAACGCGCTGATCGGGCGAGAGGGTGTTCATGCTCCACCACAGGACGCGGCCCAATCGCAGCACGGCGCTCAACTCTCTGTCAAGGAGGTTGGCGCAGATGAGTTGGGGCATGATCGCGTTGAGGTGAGGCGGCCTCGTGTGGGCAAGCTCAAGCTGCGTCCACCCGTCATAGGAACCGCCCGTCGTCCCTACCCTACCTGTCGACCAAGGCAACGACGCCGCCCATTCCACGGTGTCGTACCCGTCAACGTCGTCCATGTGGTCCCCGCTGAAGAAGCCGGGCATGAACTCGCCTTCAGACCCGTACCGCCCGCGCACGTCCTGAATGACATACAGGAACCCGCGTTCCGCCAGCTTGGAGCCTTTTTCATGGAACCGGTCCGCCCCTTTGTTGTACGGGGTGCGTTCCAGGATGACCGGGAATTTGCCACTGGTGTCGGGACGGAAGACGTCGGCGCGAAGCACGGTGCCGTCGCGCATCGTCGCCTCGACATCGGCCTCCAGCGAAGTCTTATGCATGATTGGGAGAGGGAGCTATGCGCAGAGTGGGTCGTTCGGGTCCCACCGACGGAACTCCGGCGTGCCCTGTGTGGCGAGGTCGTCGCGGGTGAGGGACCACCTCTCGGCCCACTGCTCTGGATCGTGAAGCTCGCTTTCTGGATTCGACCGGCTGCGCGCGATGAATCCGGGGAACCACGGACGACCCGTCGCATGACCCACCGGGTTATAACGCAGATCGAAGCTCCAGCGGATGGTGTCGGACACATTCTCCAGCGAACCGTGCTGAGTATATTTCGTCATGAACAGCACGTCGCCGGGCTTCATGGGAAGCGCGACGTGGTCGGGCGGGATGTTCTCATCGGGGATGCCCGTCTTGCCGCCGGGCGCAACGCAGTGAAGGTCGATTCCGTGCTTGTGGCTGCCCGGCACGACCGTTAGGCACCCGTTCTCTTCCGTGGCCTCCGTGACGGGAAGCCAGACCGTCAGCATCTCGCTCTCGTCCGCCTCCTCCGTGACCACTCCGATGTCCTGATGCCACTGCGTCTTGGCTATGCCGGCGTGGTACCGCTTGTCCTCGGGGAGAACTGCTACGGGGGGTTTAATGCGTGTGTGTTGTACGGGATTGCAAAAGATCTCCGGGCCGATGAACATCTCAACCGCGTCCAACAGCCGCTCATTCCTGAGTAGTTCGAAGGCCCTCGGCCCGGTGTGCATGGGAGTGTCGGGCTCAATCGTGCTCTGGGGAAGAGATATGTCGAAGTAGCGGTAATAGTCTCCCTCAGACTCCCTCGCCACCTCGGTCAGCCGCTCCGCGAACGGCAAGTCCTCGAACGTATCCGTGAGCTTCCCTTCCTCATGCCACTTCCGCGACAACCAGTCGAGCAAATCCCCGTACTCCTCCACAACGGGCCTAATGTCCTCCTGTGGGTCAAGAACGCCCTCCAGCACGACGAACCCCTGCTCGTCGAATTCGTCCAGGACCGCCTGCTTATCGACAACTTGCATACCGCTACTCCAAACATGAACGAGGATTCAGGACTATCAAGGCAGATTATCTAGCCGATATGCGTTGAAGTCAATAAGTTTGAGCAGCCCGTGTCAGCGACCTGCACAATTCGCGATGTTGAAGTATGGCCCCTGGACGAAACGCAGAGATGTCCTACACATCCTTTCAACCACTACCCCTCCCACCAAACCCAACTTGACCGCCAAGAACACATGCTCTACCATATGGACGTGGTCGCGAGGATATCTCGGCTCGCTCTGTCGTTGGCACCCGGCGATGTCCCAAAATGTCCCAGAATGTCCCTCAAAAACGGTCTCATTTCCAGGTTATCGTCAATTCCCACCACATCACCGTGGTTCCTCCTAGGAAATACCCACGCACATGCTATTCGGCGCAATAGAGACGGGCGGCAGCAAGGTCATCTGTGCCATCGGCACGGGGCCGGATGACATTCGTGATCGTATCCGCATCCCGACGACCACGCCTTCCGAAACGCTGGCCGAGGTCAACGACTTCCTTCTTCGACATCACCGACCGACTCCCTCGCTGCCGTTGGAGTCGGCTCGTTCGGTCCTCTCGACCTGCGTCCCGACTCTCCAACCTACGGCTATGTCTTGGAAACGCCGAAGCCGGGCTGGCCGAACACCGACTTGCTCGGGCCTATCCGGCAGGCC
This sequence comes from Chloroflexota bacterium, assembly GCA_026713145.1. Lineage (GTDB taxonomy): Bacteria > Chloroflexota > Dehalococcoidia > Lucifugimonadales > VXLM01 > VXLM01. The sequence continues at coordinate 582 of JAPOPA010000079.1, read as the reverse complement.
CTGAATGTGCCAGTCTCGCTCGACACCGATGTCAACGCCGCCGCTCTCGGCGAGCATCGCTGGGGCGCGGGCGTCGGACTCGACAGCCTTGTCTACATCACCATTGGCACAGGCATCGGCGGAGGGGCAGTTGTGGCGGGCCGTCCGGTCCACGGCGCGAGTCACCCCGAAATGGGGCACGCCCGCATCCCACACGATCGCTCGGTCGACCCGTTCGAGGGATTCTGCCCCTATCATGTCGATTGCTTCGAAGGCCTTGCGGCCGGGCCGGCCCTCGAGTTGCGGTGGGGAATCCCGGGCGAATCGCTACCCGAAGACCATCCGGCTTGGCCCCTGGAAGCAGAGTACCTGGCCGCGGGCATCGCCAACATCGTACTGGTCTTGTCCCCTCAGCGGATCGTCGTAGGGGGCGGGGTTATGCAGCAACTCCACCTATTTCCAATGGTACGCGAGCGAGTTGTACGACTGCTTCATGGCTACGGGATTACTGATGAAATCGTGAACGCCATCGACGACTACATCGTGCCGCCCGCACTCGGCGACGACTCCGGCATCGCGGGGGCGTTTGCACTTGCAGAGATG
>JAPOPA010000080.1 GCA_026713145.1 Chloroflexota bacterium | reverse complement strand
TGGGGCAATCGAGCCGGCCGTCCTTTCGTATCGGGCGGCGGAGGTGTCGGTGGTGACAGACGGGGAGGAGCGCGGACGCACCATCGCAAGGTACGGCGAGGGTCCAGTCAAGGTGGCGGTCGGCGTCGATGTCGAGCGGGCCGTTGGGATCGTTCGAAGGTTGGTCTGTAAGTAGGGGCATTTTGTTGTTAGCACTCCATGAGTGGCAGGGCGAAGTATCCGTATGCGTCATGCAGACTGGTACCGTTTCCATTGGATTCTGGCCCATCACAAAGAGAACCCTCACCCTATCCCTCTCCCACGACGGGAGAGGGGATAGATCGGCATCTGGCTGTTTGTCACATTCAAATTGAACTAGTACCAGTTCCATATGATTTTGGTAGCTTGCTCAAAACAACCTCACCCCCGTGTCAAGTACGGGGGAGGCTCTAGCCCTCTCTCACGATGGGAGAGGGGATATAACGCCACTCGCTTCGACTGTCACATTCAGATTGAAACGGTACTAGCGTCCGCCATACAGACAGATCATTGGAGAGAAGCACATGGTGAAGCGACGAATTGGATTTGAGGATATCTATGCCGCAGGGCCGCACTACAGCCGGGGCGTTCGAGCGGGGAACATGCTGTTCCTGTCCGGCTGCACGGCAAACCGGTCGGACGCGGAGAACGGTGAGCCGATGGAGCAGCTTCGAGTCGTCCTCGACCGGCTCACCCGTATGGTGGCTGCAGAGGGCGGGAAACCGTCGGACATCGTAAAGTTGACTACTTTTGTCAAGAATACCGACGACTGGTTCCCGTTCGACGGCGAGCAGGCGGACATCTACCACGAGTATTTCGGCGACGACTACCCTACCAATACCATCGTCGGGGCGCGGTTCCCCCGTGAGAACGTCCACATCGAGATCGACGCCCTAGCGGTCCTCGACTGACGGAGCGTTTCACCCTGCCCGTCTAGTGGTGTTGACCGTTCCGTTTATTCCGCTTTTTTTTGTCGTTCCGAGTCCCCTTTGTCATTCAGAGCGAAGCGAGGATTCTGAAATCTGTGTCTGCGCGACGATTTTAGATTCTTCACTCCGCTCCGCTCCGTTCAGAATGACGGAATGTCAACACAACCTAGTACCGGTTCTATATGATTTTGGTAGCTTGCTCACAACACCCTCACCCTAGCCCTCTCCCACGATGGGAGAGGGGATAAAACGCCACTCGATTCGACTGTCACATTCAGATTGAAACGGTACTAGTCTCGGCTAGACCCACGCAGACGCTCGATGAGCAGTTGGACGCCCTGTTCGATGCGTCGCTTGCGGGTTGCCGGGGTCTTGGTCTCCTCGATGCGGTCGATGAAACGCTTGCGGTTGGGGACGGTGAGGGCTTGGAAGGCCTCCAGCGCCTCGCCGCCTTCGGGCATGGCCTCGGCGAGGTCGGCGGGGACGGCGATTTCCCACTCCACCTCGTCGCGCTCGATCTCGACTTCGACCTCATCGCCCACGTCGACGCCCAGTTCGCGCCAGATGTCGCTGTGTACGAAGAGGCGGTGCTTCCCTCCACCTCGCGGCGCGAGATTGGAGCGAAACGGTTCGCCCCCTACCCTGCCCTTGACGCGGATGTGGGTGTCGCCCCCAAGCGCAACAGTCACCTCCGGTGGAACGTCGACGCAGCGGTTCACGCCGACGGCATAGAGCTTCGCGCGGAAGCGGTGCGGGGCCACAAGCGACTCCTGCTTGGGTCACACGTCCTTGAGGGTCTTGACGATACCTTGACTCCTGAGTGAGTCGATGTCTTCAGGCGAATACCCGAACTCGGTCAGCACCTCTTCGGTGTGCTCGGCGAATCGCGGAGGTGGACGGCGAATGCTTCCCGGGGTCTCGGAGAACTTCACGGGGATGCCGACGTTGCGGATGGTGCCTGCGGTCGGGTGCTCGACCTCTACGACCATGTCGCGGGCAATCACCTGCGGGTCGGCGTATACCTGCGCAATGTCGTTGATCGGTCCGCACGGCACGCCGGCAGCCTCCAGTACCGAGAGCCAGTGGGCCGCGGGCTGCGTCTTGAGTGTCTTCCCCAACTCTGCTTCAAGGGCAGGCCGGTTCGTCATCCGTCCGGCGTTGTTCTCGAATCGGGGGTCCGAAATCAGTTCCTCCCGCCCAATGGCGCGACATATGTTCTCCCAATTCCTCTGGTTCGCGCCCCCCACGGTGATATACCCGTCGCCGGTGGGCAGGGCCTGATACGGGGCGGATATCTGGTGAGCAGACCCGTTCGGTCCCGGAGTCCTGCCGGAGGCGAAGTAGATGGCGGACTCCCACATCGTGTACGCCACCCCGGCCTCCATCAAGGATGAGTCGACGTGCTGCCCCTTGCCGGTCTTGAGCCGGTTCACGTAGGCCGCCAGGATTCCGTAGGCCGTGAAGAGCCCGGCGTTGAGGTCCGTAATCGGGACGCTGACCTTTACGGGCGGCTGTCCCGGATGGCCGGTCACGCTCATAATTCCTGAGAGTCCCTGCGCCATGAGGTCGAATCCCGGCTTGTCTTTGTAAGGACCCGTCCGACCGAACCCGGTTATGGTCGCGTAGATGATTGCCGGGTTGACGGTCCGAACGTTCTCGTACCCCAGTCCGAAGCCCTCGAGGCGACCGGGGCGAAGGTTCTGCACGAAAATGTCCGCGACCCTCGCCATGCCGCGCACGATCTCGGCTCCCTCGGGCCGCTTCATGTCGATGACCACGCTGCGCTTGTTGCGTCCGATATTGAGGAACGTCGCCGATTCGCCCGCCACGAACGGCGGCCCCGATCGGCGAACGTCGTCCCCGCCGTCGGGCTTCTCGATCTTGATGACGTCGGCGCCCATGTCTCCCAGGAGCATGGTGCAGAAGGGCCCCGCCATGATCTGCGTTACGTCGATGACCCGAACGCCCGATAGTGGCTCCACAGCAGGTCTAATACTCTCTTCGTCTGACATAGCCATGTATCTCTCAGGTGCTGGATTCCTGCCTACGCGGGAATGACGGATGGGGACGGCAGGTGAATCCGCCGGCCCGTCCGCGCGCTGATGCCGACCGCCTCAGTGAACTCCATGTACCGGACTCCCTGTGCGAAAGTCACTTGCTCCACCTCTCGCTCCTCGCGAATGGCCGAAACGAACTCGGCGGCTATGTCGTGCACGATCTGATTCCTGGAATGGATATCGATCTCGGTGAATTCAGTCTCTCCCCGCCGCGTGCCGAAGAGCCTCTCGGCGTAGCCGTCCGACTTCAGCGTTGCTTCACTGCCGAAGTACCATACTCCCTCTTCCGCCATGCCGGTTACCTGGCTGAACCGCATGTGGTAGGACGCTCCGACCGTCATCTCGCCGATGATGTCGACGTGATCCGGCACCGTCACGACGCGCTGCTCTCCTGTCGCGTCCCGACGCCACGGCACGTTCACCTTGGCGTTCGCCATCACCGTCGAGACCGGACCCACGATGCGGTCGAGCGACTCGCAGAGCATCCCGACCTCAAGGGTGTTGACCCCACTCACCTCGCGATCGAGCCGCCAGAAGAACGGCGAGTTACGGTTGATGAAGTCGCCGCCGGACAGCACCTCGATGGACAGCAGGTCGCCAAGCCACCCATCGGAGATGAGTCTTTTGATCGTCTCGAGGCCCGTGCTTAATCGAGAGGTTGGCACGAGGGCGGTCACGAGTCCGGGGTGACGCCTGGACGCGTCCAGCATCTCGCGCGCCTCCTGGGCGTTCATGGCCATCCGCGACTGGGACAGTACGTGCTTACCGGCCTCCAGCGCCGCGATGGTGACGGGCTTGTGGAGGTAAGGCCACGTGCCGATGAAGACGGCGTTGATTTCGTCCGATGCGACGAGGTCGGGCCAGTGGTCATATACCTTCGGGATTCCGAGTTTGTCTGCCGCGCGCTGAGCGGACTCGCGAGACCGGTTGGAGACGCTGACGACCTCCACGCCCTCGATGCTCTGGCACCGCGGGATATGCGTCTCGACGGCGCTGTTGCCCGCTCCGACAACGCCGACTCTGATGGGTAGTTCCGACATGAATGCTCCTAGCCCGGTTTCCGTTTCCTAAGTGGCGCCGGCCTCATCCGACCAGCGGTCGAAGTGCGTGACCTCGGCGACCGGCCTGCGCCGGCTACCGCCGAATCGCTCCTCAGGTGAAGGGTATCCCAGCGGGATCAGCGCCGCCGTCTGCACGTTTGCAGGGATGCCAAGCAGGTCTTTGATCTCGTCTTCGAACATCGAGTGAACGGTCGTCAGGGACGTCCCGAGTCCGAGCGCGCGAGCTGCCAGCAACAGGTTCTGGACGGCGGGGTAGATAGAGGAGCCGGTCAGGATCGTACTCGTCCCGACTGCTTCCTCGTTCAAGTACTCGTAGCACGCCAGGACCAATACGGGCGCTTCTCCCATGTGGAAGGCCAGATGGGTCACCGAGTCGTTGACCTTCTTCGACAGTCCCGGGATCGGCTCCTGGCCGATGCCAGCCTCCTCACACGCCAACCGGTAGTAATCGCCAATCTTCTGCTTGGTCGCCGTGTCGCGGATGACGATGAAGCGCCATGGCTGGGTGTTCCGCCCGCTGGGGGCGCGGACGGCTGCCCCGAGGATGCGCTGGATAGCCTCGTCGGACACGGGTTCGTCGGTGAACCGGCGGATGGCACGCTGCGTATGTATCGCCTCGAACAGCGATATTTCCGGTGTCTCCATTGCGGCAACAAGGATACCACGTCACCACGTCCGACGATGTACAATCCGAACGGCATATTGGCGTGGGGAACGGAGAGATCATGACGGTCCGCGTTACGGGTACGGTGCTTGACGAACGGGGATATGGGGTCCCCTGGGTCTCCATATCGAACGGGGAATTCGTGGTACACGCCGATGGACGCGGTCGCTACGAAATCGAAGCCGAGCCGGGCAGTCACTCGTTCATCACCCTCTCGGTGCCGGATACGCATCGGGCAACCGGTCCGTTCTATCGTCCCGTGCCGGTTTGGGACGCGGAGATTGACTTCGAGCTTCGTTCCGCACCGAGGCGTCACCACGAAGAGTTTACGCTGGCACAGATCACCGATACGCATGTCCGCACCGAGCCCTATTACCGGCCACAGGGGGCATGGCTGGGGCCGGAGACGGGGCCGCGCCTGACTGGCGACCTGCAGCAGTTGGAAAGGGAGTCGGGCCCCGACCTCGTGCTCGCGACCGGCGACCTCACCGACATCGGCACGATGGCCGAGCTTGAGCTCTTCCGCGACTCGATAGCGCCCATCCAGACTCCGATACGCCCGGTGTACGGCGGGCACGATGGCCACGTCGAGTTGGAGGCGCAGGGGGGGAATCGCGACAAGTATGAATACGTCGAGGGCGTGAGTTGCATCCGGAACTACCAGCAGGTATTGGGGCCGGTCTACTACAGCTTCGACTGGGGCGGGCGGCACTTCATGGCATTTTCGAAGGAGGACAGCTACTTCACCCAAGCCGACATCGCGCGCAAGGACCGGTGGCTCATCGAGGACCTATCAGCCCAGCCTGACGGTCGAGAGACGGTGCTGTACATGCACACCCCACCGGCAATTGAGTTCCTCGACCTGCTGGGACGATATAACGTCAAGCTTGTGCTGTTTGGGCACACGCATTGCGCCAAGGCGTTTGAGTACATGGGGATGGCAGTAGGCGGGCCGACGCCCCTGTGCTTCGGCGGTTACGACGGCAACTCACGTGGCTACCGGCTCGTCCGGTTCACGGAGGACGGGTTTGAGTTCGACCTCGTGCAGCAGACTCAACGAGTCCGTGACAGCATGATGCCCAAGAGGGTATTTCTCGGAGGTCAGGGTGAAGAGCTTGATCTGCTGTGGAGTCACGCACTTCCAGGGCCGACGCATCGCGCCGCGCCCGTTCGGCATGGCGATGCCCTCCTCTACAGCGTCACAGACGATAACCTCCGGGGCCATGCGGGGGTCTACGCTGTGGACTCGAAGACTGGTCGTCGAGACTGGCATGCGCAGACAGACTCGTCTGTGAAGAACACGGTTGCGGTTGGCGATAACGGCATAGGCGTAGCCACCTCGGTGGCCGGACGGGTGCATGGTTTCGACACCAATTCCGGACAGCTGGAGTGGAGCCATGATCTGCCCCGTTATCCCGGACGGTGGATATACACCGCTCCGATCATCGCAGAGGGCACGGTATACACGGGAGGCAAAGCCGGATATGGAGCGTATGACGCCGAGACCGGTGAAGAGCGTTGGTACACGACGCTGACCACCCCGGTTGGGTCGGGAGATCCCGTCGGCGACGGCTGGGGCTCGTTCCCAAGTCCCATCGTATTCGGCGGACTTCTCATCACCCACCTATCGGGCCGGGGGCTTGTCGCGCTCGACCGCACAACAGGCGAGATCGTTTGGGAGACCCCTCTGGGGATAACCCACTACTTTTCCGGCCCTGTCCTGGCGGACGGCCTGATCGTTAGCGGCGTGGAGTTTGGGCAGCTTGCCGCGCTCGACCCCGAATCCGGCGAGATCGTCTGGCAGGGCGATGTCCTCGACGCCCAGTACCCGACGCAGGTGCTCGTCGAGGGCGACCGGATGTATGTGACGACAAACCAGGGGCGGATACGCTGCCTCGGTCTCAGTCCTCGCGAGGCGCTTTGGAGCGTTCAGGCAGGGGACGACCTGCTCGATATGAACCCTTTCCGGCGCGGCGTGCGCTCCATGTGGGCGGCCCCCGTAAGGTACGGCGATCTGCTTGCAGTGGGCGGAATCGACGGGCAGCTCTACATGGTGAGTCCCGAGACAGGCGCCATTGCGTCACGCACCGAATTCCCTGCGCCGATTAGCGCCGCCCCGGGTGTAGTCGGTGGTCGCCTGGTAGTCTCGACGTGGGACGGAAGGCTTTGGGGGTTCGGCGACGAGGGAGGATGAGGCGCGGGTGCTGCTAGTCGCCTACAGTCCCCGGGCTGCTTCGAAAGCGGTGATCTTGTCTTCGTGTTGAAGCGTCAGGCCGATGTCGTCTAGCCCGTTCAGCAGCTTGTACTTGGCGAATTGGTCGATGTCGAAGCCTTCATTGACTTCTTCATCGTCGTCCCATACTCGCTGGTTTTCGAGGTCAACGTGGAGCCGATAGCCGGGGTTGGATTGCGCCTTTTGCATGACTGTACGAACGGTCGAGTCGGGGAAGGTGATGAGCAGAATGCCGTTCTGCAGGGAGTTATTTGAGAATATGTCGGCGAAGCTGGGAGCGATGACGCAGCGGATGCCGTAGTCGAGGAGCGCCCATGGAGCGTGCTCACGAGACGACCCGGAACCGAAATTCCTCCCGGACACGAGGATGGAGGCGTCTTCGTACCCAGGCAGATTTAGCTCAAAGTCCGGGTTGAGTGATCCGTCCTCGTTGAAGCGCCACTTGTAGAACAGGAACTGGCCGAATCCGGTCTTCTCAATGCGCTTGAGAAACTGCGCTGGAATGATCTGGTCGGTATCGACATCGACCCGGTCCATCGGGGCGACCACGCCGGTAAGTTGTGTGAAGGGCTGCATGTCAAGACTGCTCCTGTTCCAATTCGTTAAGGCAGCAATTGATGGAAGGTAAGAGGTCAGGGATCACGACCGTTATCGTCTTCCAAACGGTCTCACGATCAACGCGAAAGTAAGCGTGAGTAACAAAGTTCCTCATGCCGACCATGTCCGCCCACGGAACGTCCGGGAATCGCTTTCGTATCTCGTCAGGGACATTGCGTGCGGCCTCACCGATGATAGTAATAGCTCGCTCTACGGCCATGTTCGTCTTAACGTCTTCCACGTAGTCGGAGTACTCTAGTCCTTCAACGAACGCGCACGTGTTTACCATCGCCTCCTGTATGTCGCGGATATACTCCACGTATGAGCGCTTCAAACTTCAACCGCCTCTCGGAGGATCCCCGCGCTGATAGTATCCCTCAGACATGACTTTGGCACGAGATCGACTGGTGAATCGAGATAGTCAGATAGGTTCCTCTGCAGGCTCGCTAGGTCGAGCAAGCTGGGCGTAACGCGAAATTCCACCAGCACGTCGAGGTCGCTCTCGTCCCGCTCCTCGCCTCGGACGTAGGAGCCGAACAGGGCAAGCGACGCCACGCCGTACTCGCGCTCCAACTCCGGCATGTGATTTTGCAGGATTCGGGCAAACTCGGCTGCCTTTGGGGGCAGGTCGGCTATCGTTGTGCTCACTCTCTACATCCTTCCAGTCATGGATATCGACGAATTGCCCGGTGTCGGCCGCGGCTGCCGCCATTTCGGGTGAGACGAGGTGCGTTCTGCCGCCGGGACCCTGTCGTCCCTCGAAGTTGCGGTTGGATGTTGAGGCGCACCGCTCGCCTGCCGAGAGTATGTCGGGGTTCATGCCAAGGCACATAGAGCAGCCTGCCTCACGCCAGTCGAAGCCGGCGTCAGTGAAGACGGCATCGAGGCCTTCGGCTTCGGCCTGCATTTTCACCGAGGTTGAACCGGGCACGACCATGGCGTATACCGAGTCACTCACCTTGCAGCCTCGTATGACATCCGCGGCGGCGCGCAGATCGTCGAGTCGGGCGTTGGTACACGAGCCGAGGAAGACGCGGTCAATCGATATGTCCTCGACGGGTGTGTCGGGCTCAAGGTCCATGTATTCCAAAGCGCGTTCTGCGGCGACCCGGTCTTCAGCACCGTCGAAAGAGTTTGGGTCAGGAATGCGAGAGGTAATGGGAATCACCATGCCGGGGTTTGTGCCCCACGACACCATTGGTTCGAGCGAACTCGCGTCTATCTCGACGAGCTCATCGAACTTCGCTCCGTCGTCGGTTCCTAGCTTCGACCATGCTTCGACGGCCGCCTCGAAGTCTTCTCCCTGCGGGGCGTTGGGACGGCCACGGAGGTACTCGAAGGTCGTCTCGTCAGGGGCGATCATGCCCGCTCTCGCTCCGCCCTCGATGGACATGTTGCAGACGGTCATCCGGCCATCCATAGAGAGTGAGCGTACGGCCTCCCCGGTGTACTCGACGACATGCCCCTGCCCACCGCCGATTCCGATCTGGCCGATGATGCCGAGGATGAGGTCCTTGGCCGTTACGCCGAAGGGAAGCGCGCCGTTGACCCTGACTTCCATCGTGGGCGACTCGTTCTGGCGGACGGTCTGAGTCGCCAAGACGTGCTCGACCTCTGAAGTGCCGATGCCGAAAGCCAGCGCTCCGAATGCGCCGTGAGTGGACGTGTGACTGTCGCCGCACACGATGATCTTGCCCGGTTGGGTCCATCCCTGCTCGGGGCCGATGATGTGGACGATGCCCTGGTTCGGGCTCGCCATGTCGAAGAGATTGATGCCGAAATCCTCGCAGTTGCGCTTGAGTGCGTCGAGCTGCTGTTTGGCGATAGGGTCTCTGATCGGCAGGGTTATGCGGCCGGGGTCGGTCGGTGTGTTGTGATCGACCACTGCGACGGTCAGGTCGGTACGTCGGACTCCCCTGCCCGCCTCTCGCAGGCCGTCGAATGCCTGCGGAGTCGTGACCTCGTGGATCAAGTGCAAGTCTACGTACAGGATCGCCGGCTGCCCTTCTTCCTGGTGCACCACGTGCGAGTCCCAAATCTTTTGATACATCGTTTGGTTCATGTCGCTGCTCACCGGGGGTAGGTAATTTCTCTTAGCTTACGATATTTTCGACGCCGGATGCATGGGTGATTCAAACAGGCAGGCGCCACCGACTCGAGAGGAGGGCGCACTTGTCATCGACCGAGCGGGGCTGCTGGTAGTAAACGGTGAGGATGCTTCCGTCACCGAGCTCCACGCTGGATGGGTAGCCAAGATCGGGATGCGGTCCGTCGTCGCGGAGGATGTAGTCGTACCGCCAAGTCTCGCCGTCGTCATGGCTGAGCATGGCCCGTACGCCGTACGGCTTCTCGCGGTAGCCGTATGTCGTGACGAGGACACCGCTCGAATGCCGCAGCAGGTGAGGCGGTGAGCCGTGGAATTCCAAGATCTCCGCCGTGCTCCAAGTCTTCCCTCCATCGCAGGAGATCGACTGGCACATCTGGAAGTCTGTCTGACCGGGCTGACGGTTGCCGTAGTCGTGGTGATTCGGATCGTAGCGGACCAGGCCAAGGAGGCGTCCGTCGCCCAGTTCCACGACGTGTGGCTCGTGGAAGCACTCCATGTCGAGGCCTTTCGGAAGGGACACCGAGCCCTGCGCCGTCCAGATGCGGCCATCGTCACTGCTCCGAATGAGACCTATCGAACCGGTATTCATGACCTGACCGATCTCGTTGGGGGCGACTGTTTTGCCTAGGTACACGAGGTCGCCGTTGGCGAGGCGGTTCGGGCCGTGCGGCGAGGAGACCGGAACGCGGACGGGGTCATCCCACGTGAGGCCGCCGTCGTCGCTCGTCCTGACCCACGATCCTCCGTAGCGCTCGGTGGCGTCGTCCGACATGTTGCCCATGCCCTGTCGCCACCATAGGGCTTCCTGGGGACTCAGTCCTAGTTCATACTCCGAAGGTTTCGCTCCGCGGGCATCTACGGAGAACCACGTCAGCAGCAGCCTGCGTCCTCCAAGCGAGATGATGCCCGAGTCCCGGTCGTCGAGAGGGGTATCGTTGATGACGCGCGGACTCGTCCACGTCCGGCCATCGTCGGTACTCGTGCAAATGACCGTCCGTCCGAACGGGCAGACGTGGTAGTTGCGCAGGCCCGACGAAGAGGCTATGAGGGTGCCGTCGTCCATGCGCGCGACGGTCGGCCAGCCGAAGTAGCCGAAGAATTCGTCGGCGTAGTCGGCGACGACGCCGTGTTCGGCTTGGAGTATTTTGTTCGCCTGAATCAAGTCCATGAAGGGAAGCTCCGTCTATGTGGGGTTGTCAGATTGCTATGGTCAGCGCCAAGATATGACACCGTGCAGGAGGAATCTAGTAGACCGGTTCTATATGATTTTGGTAGCTTGCTCAAAACACCCTCACCCTAGCCCTCTCCCACGATGGGAGAGGGGATAAGACGCCACTCGATTCGACTGTCACATTCAGATTGAACCGGTACTAGTACCGGTTCAAT
>JAPOPA010000114.1 GCA_026713145.1 Chloroflexota bacterium | reverse complement strand
TGCTCGACCTTACGCCGACCAAGTTCGAACATGTTCGAACTTGGTGGCATCCTTTTCAACTGTGGAGGGCAACCCGAGTAGCAAGGACCTTGGAAAGCAATATTGCCTCCTATCAAAGCCTGTACGGTCCAGACCGCTATCGGCAACTCGTTGATTGGGTGTTCAATAAGGTCGATCCGCGAGAGAGATTGGTCAGATTGACAACGACTGAGCGATGGTCCGAAGCTTTCGCCGTTATCGGGATGCTCCTCGCTGTGGAGCCATTGGTGATTGAGGCGCTCACTGGTCGAATCACATGGGACGTTCTTCGCGGTGAAACCGACGAGGGCATGTTCGCCTGGCGCCAAGGAATCAACCATGATTGCGTTCTCAGCGAGAATCACTGCAGCGTAGAAATGATTCGGCGTTGGCACGAGGACTTAGCCATCGATGCCGAACTTGGGGATCCTCTGGGCTGGTGGCGTGAACTGATCGCTTACGTGCCCCGTCAAAGGCGCCTCAAGTTTAAGGGTGCCGCGCTCTGCGCTGAGGATGGGTACTATCAGGCAGAGGTGCTACGCCGCTACCTCGCGATCTATCATGGAGTGACTGACCTGCCAGATGAGGACCTCGTCAGGCTTGGCCCACAGGTTCCCAACTACAAGGAACGGTTCTTCGGACGCCAGACTACCACCGACGGGGATCGATCGGTATTCAGAAATGTCGTCCGGCAATACGACCTTGATCCACAACCTCGTGTTCGTTGGTTCGTCGAGGGAGAAACAGAGATCGGATTCATCGAGCGATGGGCGGAACTCCGGCGTGTGAACCTCGAGCGCGCCGGGATTGAATTACTCAATCTCAAAGGGGTTGGCAAACTAGAGGACCCGCTGGTTCGTGCTTTCCTAATCCTAAGCCAGCAGGAGGAGATTTTCGTTGCGATGACAATAGACGGTGACGACAAGGTTGCTGAGCGTCGCCGGGTGCTAGAGCATATGTCGGAGTCTGGCCTGTTGCCAGCAGGCTACGCAATCTCCGAGCCGAACTTTGAAGAGCATAATTTCAGTTGTGAAACGATGCTCTCGGCCGCAGGTGCGTTGAACCCCGACATCGAGCCTGTCCAGTCGTCGGAACTAGAGACAATGGACACAGGATTTAAGTCAGTAAGTAAAGCCTACTGGGAACTACGTGCCGTCGAGCTTAACAAGGGAAGACAATGGGGCAGGGCCCTCGCCGATGCCTTGAATGGCACGCCGACAACTGATGAGGCACCCATTCATGACCAATTCACACGCCTACTCAGGGGTAGCCGCAGCAACTACAGATTCTCTACCAAGTCCGTTCAGTAGACGAGGACCAGGCTGCTCCGTAACATCCCCCACCCTGAGGTGCACTCTGCCGACCTCCATCCAGACTTGTTCAGCGACCTACTTGTCGGCTGTCAAATCGGATCTTCGGCGCTGAAAGGGGCGCACTTCAGGTGGAGACACGGAGTCGACAGTGGTTGCACGCTTGGCCGATAGGCACAGGTCGGCCCACTTTCTCACAGTGGCTGCACCCGAACTTACCGAATAACCAGAGAGCTGGGTCAAGCGCCGCACAAGTGTCGGCTATACCAAGCGGACCCCCTATACTCGTTCTGGCGACGGCTCCGTGCCAGGTACCCTGAATCACTTGTCTCGCTTCGTCTTCTGACATATCCGGCGTATCCGCGACTCCGAGGTTTGCGGTAACACGGCGAACATGCACATCTACCGCTACAGGGATGATGTCTATGTCGTCTATCGTTGCTCCGCCTGGAGCGACAAGCATCCGCGCCCACATTGGCCCGATCTTCGGACCCCTGAGCAGAGGAAACCGGCTTTGCCCCCTGCAACTGGTACGAAGGTAGCTGAGCAAGTCTCTAGCGTTCCCAACGCCGGAGTCCACTACTTGGCTTACAGGGTTTTCTCCAACGGCAATGCTGCTGGCTATGGCATGCCACGCTGAGGAATCAGGGCCATGGCGTTGGCTCACTCCGTACTGGGACAGCTTTGCGCGAAGCGTGGAGATCGGAGCTGCTGAAACCTCCGTGGGTTCGAAAAGCTCCGGATAGGATTGGAATAGCTCGACCCCGCTGTTCCAGAGACGTGTGGCATCCCGGGCGCGGTCCATGGCTGCAATGAAGGTCAGGAACAGGCGAACGGTTCGGTGGGAGGCACCTGAGTCTCGCAGACGCGTTGCGCATTCGACCTCCGGCATTCGCGACCAAGTGTTGCCCGGCGTCACGCCCCTTGCGGACAGGTCCAACCGATCATGGTAGAAGTCGTTCGCGATTGCCTCGGCCACGACGGACGCGTGGCGAATGTCCCGTACACTCATCGTGTTTCCCCACAACTCCCACGATGACACAAAGCTATGTGTTCTCGGTACCAGGCACTGTGGCAGCCTGTGCCCACCACATGTTTCAGTGGACGGTGAACGACCGCACCGGCGTCGCGAAGACCCTTCTCCAATCCGAATTCCACGTAAGGCTTGCCTGCGTGGACCTCAATGGTCTTCCCATCCAGCGTTGGAATCTGTGCCACAAGGGCATCCAAGACTCCTAGCGACCACTCACGACGCTTTGCGGTAGAGACACTGGCCAATGCCAAGTCATACGGCTCAATCCAGGTACCGGGAGCTAGGAGCCCGTGCTTGGCACTGAGAATGTACCAAGGACAGCCGTGCAACTCCGCATACGACCGCCGACCCTCCCAGAGTGGTGAAGTGTAAATGTCCCGAGCAGGAGCAGCATGCTGGTGCTTGCTCTTGACACAGCCGACGAGGATAAGGTCAACCAGTTCACAGTCATTGTTCGGCATAGAGCGCCTATTCGCCTGATTCTGGGTTCCCACCAGTCTACCACCGGGTAGGGCATCCTTCGTATGGAGCGGAACAGCTGGGACCGACTACAGATCCAAATTGAGCGTCAATGTGAAGGATATTGGTCCTGTCAGGCGTGGTGGCTCTGATCGGGGATGCACTCGAATTAGGCTATCTCATGGCCGGCCATGGTGATGTCTCTGGCAAACTTGGTCCTGCACCTCTTGGCCTTGCAGAAAAAGATTCGGTACTCGTCAAGAGGAAGGTCACGTCTGGCAGCCTTGGCAATTCGGTAGATTGCACTGCTGCCAAACACTACTCCTCCAGCGACCATGAGTGGGGTACCCATTGGACCGAGTGATAGGCCAATCCCAGCCAGAGCTGCTCCTTTTGCAACTCCCGCAGTTGCGATACCGACCCCAGCGGCAATGCCTGTGTTCTTGGCTGCGTCTTTTGCCGCCTGCTCGCCGGATTTGCGCCCACGCCTATAGTGCAGGATGTTCTCCGGCACTGATACAACAGCTTCGGCTGCCGCTGCGATCAGACCAGCCTTTACTCCACCCCTGATAGCAGCCTTTGCTCCCGCCCTTGTCGCTGAAGCCCCTCTTTCTGACATTGCGGCTGCACGTTCGGCAGCGGTCATGTTTCGGCTACCACGAGACAGATTCGCCCTCGAGTTTTCCAAGATCACATTGCCCGGTGCCCTGGCACTCCTGGGCGCATTGACTATCGACTTGACGTGACTGAAGTGTTTCCCTCTTAGGAAGTCCCGAACGGCAGGTTCCCCGAGATTTCGGATAGCTTCGGGTACTTCCTTCTCATAGAGTCGTTGTCCCATTGCCGGGGAGCGCAGTCCGAGGCCACGTCCTAGACCGCCTGACTGGAAACGGGTCTGAGTCGCGCGACTGAGATTGTGCCATCCGGCCGCGCTAGAGTTGACGGCAGTACCAGCTGCTACGCCAGTGACCGCGCCGCCATGGTGCGGCAGATCATCCGTTGATTCGGAGACTGCTTCAGAATCAGGCCACTCGTAGAATTTCTGAGCAACGGTCCATGTGTCCTTAGCTATGACCTCTCCACACTGACCGCAATTGACAGAATCCGCTGTCTTCTCTTCGTGGGTATACCAGTGGTTGAGACGACGGACGTAGCACGCACGCAGGTCGGATTTGCGCCCGCGCGCCATGCACTCTTTACATTCGACACAGAAATTCTCGTACTTACGTCGGCTGAAGCCCTCGGGTACTTCCGGGGGGAGCTGCGACAGGCAGACCATTCCCGGCGAGATTCTATGGTGGCACTCCGTACAGAGCATGTCTTCTTCGGCGACTACATGCCACATATCAGACCTCAAGCCTATATCGGATTCAGATACCCTCCGCATGCCAAGACTCAGGTCGGTGAAACTGAGACCGGCCACGGACCTTGCTTCACCCCACAAATAAGGAGACTGACTGTAGTCGTCCGACTACGGAAGTCCCCCAATCAGTTACAGGTTAAACCTGAGCCTCATTGTGAAGGTTCTTGATTTTATCAAGTCTGGTGGGCCAAGGCGTACCGATTTGCGAATTTTTCGCTGGGAGATCTCGATATGAGGAATAGGTCATTCAGACGCCGGTCAGGCCCTAAACGCGCTACCGACCTGTCAGGCTCGACTGGCGCCAAAGTGATTCGTTCAATCTATCAGTCCACATTGCGCGAGACCTCCCAGGCGCGGAGCCCATCATAGCTGAAACCCAAAAACGCCAGTACGGGCGTGTTTTCGCTACCGCTCGAGAGGCCGGATTTTGCCGGGACAAAGAATGCCTTCAAACCTCCGGCCAACTCGATGAGACCAGCTTGCGGGCCGTTGATTCGTGCGACGCGGCCGGGGACGCGAGTGAGCGATTCCGTGTTCCTCCAAAAGTCTAGACCACGATCCCAGTCGCCGAGGCGAGACTGATGCACAAGCCGGGCAAGTCCTGGACCGTCACCAAGCCATTCATAGCTGCGATCACGATTTCGGCGGAACCGTGTCAACTCCCTACACTCTTCCAAGTACTGTTCGTATCGTTGGAGAGCGAGTTGGGAACCGTCCATCGTCATCAACGCGTTTAGAACATACGCATAGTATGCGGCATCGACTGACCCAGGCTCTGCTCGCCAATACTGTACCTGCTCGAAGATAGACTCGACGGACGGCGGTTTTTCTTGAAATCGCGAAGCCTGCATCCACAGTCTGACACTCTGGTCGAGTAGAGGTTCCTCCTCAAGGTTCTTTCCTAGCAACTCCACAATACGGTCAAGATTCCGTTTCGGAACTCGCGACCACTCCCCCTCCGCCCGGGCGAGATATGCCCACGCCAGCTGGCGTCGGACCGGCGGTTGATACACATCAGTCCTTGTAAGCAACGAATCCAGTCTCTGGATTGCGCCTGCGTAGTCCCCGTATAGGGAGTGAGCCCTTGCTGACGTCCGCATCTCGTAATGACTTGCACCGACGCCCTCCCGATCTTGCCTGACATGGGCCAAGAGCCCCTCAACACGATCAAGGGCTTCACGCAGGTAGGGTGGGGCATCGCGCCGAGAGAGGAATAGGAAGAGGTCGCCGGACGACCGTGCGACATGCTCTAGGAGTTCGATGAGCATCTGCGCTTCTGCGATGTAGCCATGCTCGTTCTCAGGGCTCAGAGCGCGCGAACGCTCGAAGTCGGAAGTCGCGTTTTCGGCAACTTCCACCAACTCTCCAAGCGGTGCATCGCTCTGCCGAAGTTCTCTCAGTTGGTATCTGCGGACCATACCTCGCATGTGATAGACAACCGAGTCGTGATCGGCAAGTCGAACAGCATGGTCGGCAGCTTCCAGTGCTTGACTAAAATCCTTGCGATCCATCGCATGGAATCTTGCGATATGTGCCCAGAAGTGGTGCTCGTCGGGATACGAATCAACGAGTGTGTTAAGGACCCGAAGCCTGGCCTCACTGACCCAAATCTCCTCAATGAAATGGGAGAACTGTCGCTGACCTGACTGCTCCCGTCCCAAAACATCGAGGGTGTCCCGATATACAAAAACGCGCCGTACGATGTCCAGCATTTCATCGCTGGGAACAGGCAGGTCCCCTCGGCAAAACTCGATGAAGCTGATGCCCCAATCCGCTAGGTGGTTGCGCCATGTTCGGATATCTCCTCCTGTAGCGAGCAACTGTCTCAGCAGTTCTTCGGCTACCAGCGAGTGACCAATTCGCCACTCACCCGGCGCCGTTTCGACGAACAATTCGTTGACGGTCAGTGGGAGCAAGGAGGGCAGGTCAATCCGGTCGCGGGGGGACAGCCCAAAGATAGCTCTCAGTGCGTTCGCCGACAGCGCACGGTGACCGTAACGCAGAGCAATGGCGGCATATGCGACTACTCTCTTTTGATCATCTCCAAGTCCCGCTATACGAGGGGAAACGAAGTCTGTGAGACCTCGGAAGTCACGCTCGTATGCTGTGAGAGCAAAGTAAACGGGCCGGTGGAGGGCCTGACTATCGGACTTTCCAAGGCGTTCAATTGCAGCGGCGCGATCAGGGGCATCTTGGGAAAGTGTACTCACGAAACGTCCGACCTCCCGCGTGCTCAACTTTGAGTCGAGGTCGAAGCTACGCTCTCCCAATTGTTGGGCCGCCATCTGCCGCCGTCTAACCTGTACGAGCACCACTGGTGTCCGTCGGGCACGCAGATACTCGGCAAGCTCGTCGAGTTCCCGTTCGGCAATATCCGGGCCATCGGCTATCAGCAGCACTGAGCGCTCCGTCAGTTCATAGATGCGCGCAA
Organism: Chloroflexota bacterium; assembly: GCA_026713145.1. Taxonomy (GTDB): domain Bacteria; phylum Chloroflexota; class Dehalococcoidia; order Lucifugimonadales; family VXLM01; genus VXLM01. Next base: position 9,918 of record JAPOPA010000114.1, on the reverse strand, counting down.
CTCTGTCAGCCGTTTCCATCGGAGTTGTTCGCTTGAGCAGCCCAGCTGGGAACTCGTCATGGAGTTCCCATGCAACTCGTCTCCCAACTGTAGTCCCGCCCGCACCAGCGCGATGGAACAAGTTGAATCGAGTGATGCGGCCGGCATCCAGATCCCTTCGAACGGCCTCAGTGAGTCGGGTCTGGACATCTCGACGAGAGTCGACGTTCCGATCGAGGTCTGCCCAAGTGACAGTACCGCCGCGGAGAAAATCACTGATACCTTCGGTCTTCGGCAATCCGAGCTCGACCAATTCGATTTCCTCAGCGATCCAATTGGCTACCTGAGGCTCCAGTGAGATAGGTACGCCGGAAGCAGAAGGAAGAGAGATGGTGCCAAGGATGGCTATTTGGTTTTCCCCGACGACCTGATGAATCCCACGCGCAAATTGGTGAAGAGGCATCTGGATAACTGGTGCGTCGAACTCCTCAGCCAAGGACTCACATACTGTTGGAGCATCGGTCACGAAGACTGGTTGCAGTAAGTCGTGGAAGGAACCATCTAGGCTTCGAAGCACTTCCGCCAAGTGTTCGTTAAACTCACCATCCCGCCAAATGATTGTCACATGCACTGTTGCGGGCGCAAGTTCCGCTGCTAGGCGGTCGCACTCACTGCTAAGGACCTGTCGATAAGTTCGCCTCCAGTCACGAGTTCCGCCAGTGGGTAACGAGTCTACCCGACCTTCAAGACCGCGTATGAAGAACCAGGTTGTCGTGAAATCAGGCGATCGACTTGAATGCGGATCATCTTTCACGCGGATGTGGAGAGCGCGATGGCGCTCGACCGTATCGCGCATTGAGGCCAGGAGGCCACTTTCGTCGCTCTGAGTGTCGAAATCAAAGACAAAAGACCACGGTCCGGCTCCGATCTCAGACAGTTCTTCAGCATCCTCTCGACAACGATCATCGACGATGAGGATATGCCTAGCGGTAGATTGGAGTTCTGTCACCTCCGCTAGGTACCGGTTCCAGGCTGGCTCGAGTGCGTACGGGTTCGGAGAGACCTCCGAGACGGTCCCATCACGGAACCACTCCCAGATTCGACCCTGCTCTTGTAGCGACGCTGCATCATTCTGTGAACCACGCCTGAAGTAAATACTGCCCTTAACAAAGCCGGGGTCCTCTGTCCTTTTGGGCGCGACTGGAGACTGCTGACCCACTGGGATCGTAATCAGTCCAATAACCATGTCACGATGCGGTATGGCCTCGTACAAGAAGCGCGGAGTGGGTTCCAGGAGGCTCGAAGCAACACCCTGCATATCGGCATCGTCAAGTCCCTTCTCAATCCCGTAGATTTCGAAGCTGCCGTCGTGTCTCTTCTTTACACCAAGGACTATGTGGGCATCGCCTTCACGAGGTGTGTTTGCCAGACTAGCGATATCCTTGGAAAAGTCACGCTTGCTGCGTTTGTCTGACAGGTCGTAGCTGCTGGCCTTGAAGTCGATTGTCTCCCCCTCAGGGTGCTCAAGCAGCGACGCGATGTCTGTACTCATCTGCATTTACCTCAAAGACTTGGTTCATCCAATCACTGTCTGTGTCTGCCTAGTCACAAGCTCATTCTTAACAGAGCATCGTCTTCGTCTCTGCGACCTACGCTCCCATCTCCACTAGGTTCGTGTTCGCCGGGCTGTCCAGCGTGAGCAACGGCTTACCGGGGGCGGCGAGTCCCTGGGCGAAGGCTTCGGTCTTGCTGCCGGGTGCGGCATGGGCGATGAAGACTTGCTGGGCGAGGTCCGCCACCAACTTGTTGCGCTGGGCTGCGAGCTCCGCCGTTGGGCGTCGGGCTGTGGCCGGGAAGGGTGACATAACCAACAGGCGACCGTCGTCCAACGCGGGGCGCCAGTCGCGGGGGATGCGCATGTTGTCGATGCCGCGGGCTGGACAGACGACCACAGGCTGGGTGCCCCGCAGCAGGAGGCGCAGGCATTCGCGCTCCATCGGGGTCTGGAAGCCGCCAATGACCGGTACCCCTGCCGCGCGCATGGCTCTGGTAACGTCATAGGTCTTCAGGATAATGTCGCCTGGGCAGCGATTTGAGCAGAACAGGGCCGTAAGTCGCTCGTCGAGCAGACTGAGGTTGCCCCGATGGGCGGTTTCCGGCGGCAGTGAAGCCGTGGCTCTGGCTAAAGACATCTTTAACAGCGCGCCGCCAGAGCTCAAACCGTCTCGAACTGCATTGCCGAGAGATTGAGGTTGGAAGAGCGCTTCGATAGATGGAGCATTTCCACCCCTACAACTTCGTTCGACTCGTTGTAGTCGAGCACGATGCCGGGTGAAACCTCCTTCGACTCGACTATCGGGGAGTCATCGAGACGGAGATACAGCGCGTCCGCTTCCTTATCCACGTTCAGCTTCATAGCTCACCTCTCATGCTTCGATCAAAGAATACGCTGACCACGGAGCGACGCGGGAATTGACGTCAAAGCGCATCACGCCGTCGGCAAGCGAGTTTCACGCATATTCGTATACTTGCATGGGGACGGACTTCGCCGCCTCGGCTTGTCCATGGACCATGAGTCGCACCCTCTCCGTAGTTTCACGGCTGAAGGATCGCTCGCCGCACCGCTGGCATACCGTAGACGGTACGCTGCCAACCAGCACGTACCGGCCGTCCACCTTGAAGACCTCCTCTACCATCTCCGTCCGGCTCTCCTCCGAGTTACAGACGATGCAGGTGAACACTTCTACCTCCTCCTCGTGTAGTCTTGCCATCTATGTTCGCTTGGTTCATATAGTGTAACAATCCTGACGTAAGGCGAGTCGGCGACTGATACTTGAATATGGAGAGGACGGCCAGGTCCGGTGAATCCCAATACCCGCCAGGTCGGACCGTACTTGTCGTCCGGATACTCTTCGACAACTATGGCCCCCACGCCCGCCTCCTGAATCTCCTTCTCGCTGATGTTCCTTTCCACAGTGCGCCTAAAAGCGTGATGTGAGAAATCGAACTCGCCATCCATGAGTTGCCGTCGGATTTGCTCCAGCGTCTTCACTGCACTCGCCGCCTCGTTCCCTTCTTGATGACGTATCCCGCAGTTCTAATCCGACGAGTACCGACTGTCCGATCACTCGTCTCATCACGTGCAGCGGCAAGGCTCGACATCTACCGTGAAGTCCGTTCTTTGCACTCCCTCGAAAGTCACGGTATCGCCGACCTGCTTGACCGTGCGCATCGCGGACGCCAGACTGCGATACCTTTGAGGGAACACGCGTTCTCCCCCGTCCGAGGTGCGAAAATGCACATGATAGTGTTCCGACGCCGGTAAGTGGCGCACAACCACTTCAACGGACTCCCCCACCGGAAGCTCCGGGTCCACGATCTCTATCTTGCCTCCCGGCTGTACCTTCGTCCTGATGCGTACGGGCTTCTGCATAGGCCCTAATCTCCTTTGATAACTTTCCCACATCGGGCGCGCTACTGATATGACCACTGCGCTCGACCAGTGGCGAGATCGATGGTGCACTGTGGGATTCCTTTGAACACTTTCATCCCTATGGGACGCTTGGCAAAGGGATTGTGGTAGATGTAGATATTGGGAGGATCGGTCTTGTATGGGTGACAGAAGAGCACAGCAGAAACCTCGGAATATCGATGAGTGCCATCTTTTCCTCTGATCGTAAATATCCCGTTGCTAGGTTTGATAACGTCTCTCAGTTCACTATAGTCAGAGTCTTGCCACGCTTTGTCTCCATATAAGGCTACGAAGTCATCATCATCTCCGAATGAAAAGTGATATGGTAGCTTGGGCCAAATCGCAATTACGAAAGGGATGAGCAATTCACCGTACTTGTGGGCTTTCTCCATAATTGCTTTGCGAACCGGATGGCCGATGTCTACTTCGACAACCTGGCCGACGGTGCCGCCCACATCAGCAGACTGAGGTAGCTTGGCTTCCCATAGCACTGTCACTTCCAACGAGTAGGGTTGCCCTTGGTGCTCCCCCTTAACGAGAAACTCCTGAAGCAATCCAACTTCGGAAGTCCTGCTCTCTATCTCTTTTGCAATACGCTTGTTCGGCAAGCTGGAGGGCAGGTCGAGCATGGGATGGATAAGTACCGTGCGTTTGAGCTTTCCTCTAAGGTCGTCCGTCAGTTGCATCAAGCGGTTGTCTTGCTGCCTTTCTGAATCAGCACCGAGCACCGCCCTGGCTTCTACCATCACACTACGGCCCCTATCGGTCAGAAGGAAGTCTGGCTTATTCGGTGTGACGGGCAGCTCAGGCTCTATCTCTATTTCCCAGCCCCGTTTTCTGAAGAAGTCATGAAGGCAGATTTCGAGCCGAGCAGAGGAGTGTGCATGCTCCAATTTATTCTTGAGCCTTCCCTCCCAAACTGACCGATGTGGCTCGGGGACTCTTATGAGTTGATGCAGCACTTCGTTTCTAAGTGCCACAAATTCAGGATTATCGCTCGACAAGTTCTCCCAGTTCTGAATGGAATACTTTGTCATTGGCTTCGCCCCATGCGGTACTTGATGTCGTAGTTGATGATGAAGTCCAACCGCCTAAACATGCCTATCGGATTGCCCTGATTATCAAGTCTATGACGTCATGGAATTTGTAGGCCCCTACTACCGACGCCGCCAGAACTGAAAGCCACCGAATAGCCGAACGTTGCAGATCGTGCTTCATTTCCAACGCCAAGTAGGTGCGCTTGGGAGATAGCTCTCCTATTAGCCATGTTCCTATCACAACACACGAAACCGCACTGACCAGCAAGACTATAGCTTCCTGCAATTTACAAACCCCAACTCGGTGGGAGTTTGCTCCAACAATTGATCCCATCGCGTTCCACTACCCACCCCATCACTCGCCCCGCCCCATGCGGTACTTGATGTCGTAGTTGATGATGAAGTCCAGCTCCTCCGCTGTGAAGCCGTAATGCTCCGCGAGCACGCGGTCGATTTCGTCTATGATGGGCTTGGACCCTCCAGCAAAGAACTCCTCGTAGGTGATGGAGTCGCCAATCTTGGTGTCTATCGTCTTCTTTGTGGCCTTCACGTGGAGGTCATTCATAAGTGCACGGCTCAATCGTATAAGACGAGAGTCCTCCATAATCGAATCAGCTAGTGGGAAGTTGAGAACTAGCGTGTTGCTGAGGTGGAAGCAGTCGCTGTACGTGACGAAGTATACGTAGAACAGGGAGCTGTTGATGATCGCACCAATACAGCGTGCTGGCGACGTTTCGTCTGTATAGAGATAGCGTCCATGAGGAGGCGCCCCCTCCAAGCCATTCTTCGAGTAGAAGGGCAGCCCGTAGGTGGCTTTGGCCCAATACTGCATAGCTTCCTGGTAAAAGACGAATTCGCTAGTGGGCATACGTCGGATATGTAGCGAGACCGGTCGCGTCGTCCTAGAACCTAACCGGTCGACTAAGGCAACTTGAGATTCAGTAGCCAACTTCGGGAAGATACCCCGATGGCTTGCAATATCCGGGACGTTGGTGAAAGCGATCTGATGGAACAGATGCTCTCGGACTGTGGAGACCCACCTCTGATACTTCGCCCCATGAAGCGAACTTTTTGTTCTGCCGGGTTGTACCTGGGCTAGGAATATGACACTTCGACAATGTTGCAATCCATCGAACAACTTCCCCGGTCTATCGTCAAACGGGGCATAGTAGAAACTGCTGCTATTCCTAACAAGAAGCTTCCGAAGACCGTCCATTCGTGAAGAGCTCAGGAATGGAAGCTGCACTATGAAACTGAACCACCCCCGCTCGGACGCAAGAGCGACGCTTCGTTCCGCGCATAAGGCGTACAAGTTTCCACACCGCTCTGTCTTGTAGGCACGTACCTGATATTCCTTCTTGGCTGCTGAGTATTCGCGCCATGGTGGATTGCCGATAATCACGTCAAAGCCGCCCTTGTTCATGATGCCGTAGAACTCCACGAACCAGTGGAAAGGCTGGTGGCTGGCGCGCCAACACTCGTAGGCGTCGTGCTTGTCGGGATCCTTGCCGCAATCGGGATTTTCATCCGGATCTACGTTGTGCTCTGCCGGTTTGGACGGGTCTATACCGTACTCAGAAGCCAGATAGCGGTCGAGTTCGTCGTCAAGTTTGCGCAGGCGGTCGCGAAGGGCCTGCTTGTCGGCGAAAGTTACCTCTCCTCCGAGCATAGTCTGCTGCCAGCGAAACTGATTGAAGGCCCCGCTGGCAATCTCGGCCTCTTCATTGATGTGGTCTAGTGCTGCTTGGTCCTCCGAGAACATCTGGCGGTGCTGTCCGTTAGGCATGACCGTCATCGCCTCCCGCACGGCGTCCAGAGACGTGAAGCCCACCAGGGTGTTGCCGGCGCGGACGTTGAAGTCTATGTCCGGCAGCGGCTCAATCTGGTCGTAGGACTCCAATTGGGCGACCAGCTTCAGGAAGAGGCGCAGCTTGCATATCTCTACGGCCTCTTCCATGATGTCAACACCGTAGAGGTTATTCAGGACGATGGACTTGAGGATGAAGTAGCGCTCGCTGGGGTGCTTGTCCACCTGCTCCAGGATGCGGCGAAAGTCCCCCAGGTGCTCAGGGCTGCGCTTTCGCTCCGACCTCTCGGCGTCGTCCAGGAAGCCGCGCATTCCCTCGAGGCAGGCGGTGTAGAGGGGTTCCAGAATGTTGAGGGCAGCGAAGAGGAACGCGCCGGAGCCGCAGGTAGGATCAAGCACCGACACGTCCCGCATGGCGTGCCAGAAGGCGCGCAGCAGCTCCGGTCCTTCGCTCTGGGCGATGACGTCCCTGGCGAACCGCTCGATGTCGAGGTTCAGCGTGATGAGGTCGTTGATCTCCTGCACCTCGCCGGAGGCGAGCTTGGCCTTGACCTCTTCGTATCGTTGACGGCGGGCGACGACCTCGCGCCAGGTCTCGGTGGGCAGCGCGTAGTCGTCGAGTGCGGGGCTGTTCCATCCGCCTCGCTGGGATACGTCGTCGATGCCGGCCGCGATGTCGCTGGGCAGTCCGAAGGGAGCGTCGAGACGAGTCGGGTTCTCGGCCTCTCGTGCGTTCCACGCGATGCCGTGGCCGACGGCCGGATAGATGTATCGGTCCGGGTCGTCGCTGAGTAGACGCCAGACGCCGCCGTCCGGCCCGAAGGCCACCGGGCATTCCTTCCTGGCGGCGTCGAACAGGAATGGGATCACCGTGTTGCGTGAGATGTAGCCGGTGATGTCCTCCTTGGTGTAGTAGGCCCCCATCTGCTTCTGGTTGACGTACTTCTCGAAGATGTAGCCGAGCACGTCGGGGTTGATCTCGTTGTCCTCCCGGTGGGGCCGCTCGTCCAGGTGCCAGCGGTAGCCGTCGAAGAAGTCGAAGACCCGCTCGAATGCGGCGTCCGGGATGGAGATGCCGGGGTTGTCTCGCTCTAGCTCGTGGGGGTCGAACAGGCCTCCGTTGAGGAAGGGGACTTCGCCGAGGAGGTCCTTTAGTTCCTGGTTGCGCTGGTTCACCGGCTGTCCCAGCCCGTGGTGGAAGAGCTTTAGCAGGAACTCGCGATAGAACTGCTGAAAGCGGCCGTCGCCATACTTGCTCTGGATCTCGAGCAGCTTAGTGCGAAGGTAGTCGGCGTTGCTGTCCAGGAACCCCTGCTTTTGGAAGAAGTAGACGAACATCATGCGGTTGAGCATGAGGGAGGCGTACCAGTCGCGGTCGCCTTGGGCGGTGATACCTTCGATGAAGTCGCCGAACGCGGTCAGTTCCGTCCTGAAGCGGTCGTAGAAGCGTCTGGTTACTTTCTCGACGTCGAAGGCCTTGCGGACGCGGGACGTAACGTCCGAGATACCAACACCCTTGGCCTCGTCATCAAGGGTGAAGGCCACAGATTGCAGGCGTTGAAGTATTGGCTCGCCCGACTGTCCGGTGCGGAACGCCTGCTCGCGGCAGGCGGCAGGCTTTCCGCTCTCGCGCCTGACCCACTGCCACACCTGTACCTTGCGGCCCGGGTCGGTGAAGATGATGAGGTGCTCGAAGGCGCGCTTGGCGACCTCGCTCTCAATCTTGCGTCGCACCGGGTACTGGGGGACGTTGTTGTCGACGCTGGAATCGCACTCGTAAACGGCGAACCCCGCCTTCTCCGCTATGGGATTGAGCGTGTAGTCCCGCTCGTTGACCCGGACGACGAATGGCTCCGTGACGTAGTGGTCCCAACCCAAGCCCTCCACGAAGAGACGCGGAAAGTCGAAAGCCTGGAGATAGGTACGGAGTCCGTCAATTTGTACTTGCATCAGTTACCTTTTGGTGAGGCTGCTTGTCCATACGCCCGCTGGGTGTTGACAACCAAGCACCTTCATACATTCGGCCAAGTCGGAAGATCTGCGCGCTTCAAATGGAGGAGGTATAATGCGCGGGCAACTGTTACCAGTTTCTTCGGGTCACTCTTCGTCTCGCTCTGGCCCGAAAGGTACCGCCACACAACGAACGTATTTTTTTCTGAACCCAAGATGTCTTTGATACTCTCCCCGACTCTCCAGCTACTATAAGGATCGCCAAGGCCCTCGTGGATGTCTTTTAGTTCCTGCTTAGTGTCGCAGGCTAATTCGTTGTACAGGTGGCGGAGATCGTGTCCCCACGTGTCATCTCGTTCTATGCTATGTCCTTCGCTGACCAGTAACGTCTTCAAAGCAAGTTCAGTAATCCAGGCAGCCAGTAGGATCACACAGGATTTCTTCCCGCGTTCCCGGGCTACGAGACTGGGATCTGAAGGTGTAGGACTTTCAAGAAACAGGTCCGGTTTTTCTAGTACGGGGACAAGGAATTCGAACCTTCCCAAGATGAGCCAGTTCTCATAGGGTAGGCACCAATTTGATTGAAGGTGTTCTTGGTCGTCCGATCCACAGTGTGGGCAAATTTGTTCAACCACCTTCTTGTCCTTCTCTCAGCGACCGGTGAGCAATTCATCCTAAGACAACCCCAGGGAGCAGATGATTCGCGGTTCCTGGGACTCGCTTTCATGATCCTCCGCTAGGCACAAGCGGTCCTCGTCCCGCAGGGCAATTACCAACTCGGCCAGCTCCGTGTCGTCGACGCCGCTACGAAGCTGCCTGTTCAGCGTGTCCACTGCCGACGGACGCAGTGGGTAGCGGTAGATGTCGTCTATGGCCTTGTGGAGAGCGTCCACATCGAACAGCTGGCCTTTGATGGCGTCGGCGTAGGTCTTGAGGCGAGTGTAGGTACGGAAGCGGGCGCCGGAGGGCCGTCCCAACTGTCCGCCGACTCGCTTCTCCTCTCTGACGACGTGCCTGACACCCTCGGCAACAAGCTCGTGGTGGCTCTCGTGGTGAGGCCGCGCCGGGGTATCGGGCCTGCACTCGGCGGCGGAGAGGATTTCAAGCTGCGACTCGGTGATGCTGTGACCCTCGCGGTCCACGTAGGCAAGGGCGTCGTTGCCGTCGGCGGTACGCATGAACACGAGCACGCCCTCTGGCCGCTGAGCAATTGGAGTGTGCTCCCGCGAGGAGAAGACGACGTCCGGCAGGTTGGCCACTGCCTTCTCCAGCGACGGGTCCGCGCCGATAGCGTTCTTCCATATCTGATAGGCATGGGACGCCAGGTCTACGTCGCCCTCCGGGTCGCCGTCCAGGATGCCCGCGCGCTCGTGGTAGAGGTTGAGGATGGCCTGATCATCGTCTTCGTCCTCGAAGAATGCCTCGTCAGCGCCGACCACCTCAGCGTTCTCTCTGAGCCGCTCTCGCACTCGCCCGCGCAGGTCGATGATGCGTTCGACGCCCTCGGCGGGCAGGAAGGAGTGACAGAGTATCTCATCCGCCTTCTGACCGATGCGGTCGACACGGCCCGCGCGCTGGATGAGGCGGATGATGGCCCATGGCAGGTCGTAGTTCACGACCACGTGGCAGTCCTGGAGGTTCTGGCCTTCGCTCAGCACGTCGGTTGCGACCAG
>JAPOPA010000082.1 GCA_026713145.1 Chloroflexota bacterium | reverse complement strand
CTTTGGGTAACAGGGAATATCATTCGTTCCTGAGCGCCAGAAGCTCTGCCTCGTCGAAGGGGTTCTCTCCCTTGCTCAGACTCTCGACCCACCGCTCGCGCCTCGGCCCGTACCTTGCGTAGGTGTCGCTCGACTGCGTCCCCAGCCACTCCAGGAACCGATCGAAGTCTTCCAGCGCCTTCTCGTGGTTGCCAAGCAGAGCGTGGGCGAGTCCCCTACTGTCATATGTCAGGTAGTTGTCAGGCTTGATGCTAAGCGCGCGTTCGCAATAGGGCAGTCCCACCTCCGCCATTCCCGCAAGACTCATAAACCAGCACAGATTATTGAGAGCCCCTGTATGGCCGGAATCAATTGTTAGTATGTGACGAAAGTCGGCGAATGCTTGGTCATCATGAGTCCCGCCAAGCTTGATGTACGCCATCCCTCGATGGAGATATGAACCAACATTTACGGGATCGTCTCCTAGCGACTTGTCGAAGTCCGTTATAGCCTTCAACATCGCCTCCTGCCCTCCGATTTTAAGGTACGCCGTACCTCGACTGAAATATGCCCACTCTGCTCCACCTTCAACCGCCGCATCACAGTATGGGACCGCCGACTCCGGCTGACGTGTGGCGGCCATCATCACGCACACTGCACGATTGTTCGCCGGATCATCTGGTTCTAGTGCATGGGCGTGCAAAGAGTCGGCTAGCGCGTCCTTGAGGAAGCGGTCACCCATCTCATAGTAGGTGAAGCTTCGAAAGTAGTAGCTTCCCGGCGATACGTCATCAATGGCGATCGCTCTAGAGAGATCGTCAACGGCTCGTACTGCATCGCCCGACCCTTTGCGTTCGTAGTAGGCAATTCCCCTGCTGCGAAGCACGACGGGGTCGTTTGGGTTGCGCAGAAGCGACTCCGTATAGTCGTCTATGGCCTTGTCGATTTCATCTCGGGCCAAGTACACGAGTCCCCTATTAAAGTACGGAGTGGGAGATCTGGGATCGTAGAGGATGGCCAGCGTGTAGTACTTTTCCGCAGCCGCGAGATTCGGCGGCTCCTTGACCTGATGCAGGTAGCCGAGACGGAAATAGATAGTCGCGACGGTATCCGACTCTTCCGGAAGCGTGGTTAGCGCCTCGTCCAAGGCGTCTCGCGCCTTCTTGGAGTCCTCGCCGCTCTCATAGAGCTCCGCGAAGATCAGCAGGGCCAGCAACCTCACGTCATGCGGCAGTTCGGTATTGATCGTCGCGGTTAGGTCGGCAGGGTTGAGTACTGGGCGTTCGACCTGGCTATCTTCCATCGAACCCTGGAGCGCAGGCACCGTAAACCTGGCCTGTGCCCGGCCGCTGTCGTACTCCCCCCAGATGACGATCGAAGCGCTCGTCCGCTGTGCGACCTCTTGGGCCTCTGCCTCGTCCCGTATGTCCTCGGCCAGCACCTTGATTTCGATACTGGGAATGAACTTACTTCTGATTTCCTCTTCCAGCGCTGCCTGAATTCGCCCCGCAACGTTGTACCCCGTCTCCCCCCCAATGTAGTTCACGAACCGGGCGATCACCACGACCTCTTCCTCCACATCGGGCGACGGAGTCTCAACGGCCTTTGGAGCGATTCTTGCCTCCTTTGTCTCCGCAACGGGAGTCTCGGCAACGGCAGTGAACCCAGCCGGAGGAACCGTGGGCTCCGGAGTCCGTGTGGGGGTTGAAACGTCTTTCGCCACGGGGACTTCCCCATCACCATTGGATAGCATCGCGGTTGCTAACGCGATGCCCACGACGATGACCAGCCCACCCGCGAATCCGATCACCCATGGCCTGCGTGAGGACGTCACCGTGGGTTGTGGAGCAACATCCTGAGACTCCACTTCGACTGAGTCAACTGTCGGTGGAGCCTCCTCGACAGGCTCCGGCGGCAGTTCTCGTCCTGTAAGCGGCGGAGCTTCCGGCGAAAATCCCGCTGCGGTGAGCAGCAGGTCCCGTTCCTCTAGCGACAGACGAAGCCGCCTCGCGCATCGGAGCACGTCGTCCCGATAACGCGGCCTCTGGATCTGCCCGTCCTTCCAGCGAAACAGGGTCTGACGGCGTACACCTATGCTCCGGGCCAGCTCCGAGTCGCTGATTCCCGCACGCTCGATGTACTCCGTCAAAAGCTCGGCGAACGTCCTCAATGTGACACCTTTGACACTCGTTTATACGTGAATGTGACACATTCGGTTCTTGAAGCGTACCACATGAATGAGATTCTGGAAGTGAGTCGAACACGCGACTCGCATCGGAACGGCGGACAACTTGAATCAAGAACCAAGAAGGAGAAAACGGAAATGAAATCTATCTACAAGACCGCAGTCTTTATCATCGGCATCGCATTGCTAAGTATCCTGTTCGTCGCCTGCGGCAGTAGCGACGACGACGGAGACTGGGACACGACAGCCGCTCCGGCTCCTGCTCCCGTCCCTGCTCCAGCCGCTGCACCCGCCCCTGCTCCTGCCCCGGCACCCGCTCCGGCGGCTGCACCAGTAATGCAGTCGCCTGCACCTG
>JAPOPA010000228.1 GCA_026713145.1 Chloroflexota bacterium | reverse complement strand
GAAAACGTGAGAGCGATCGATCCGACGGTCGCGATGACGATGCCGATGAAGAAGACCTTCGCGTGCCCGTGACGGTCGCCGAGCCGGGCCGCGAGCATTACCAGGCCTCCCAGCATCATCAGGTAGACGATGACCATCCAGGCCACTTCGCCGATCGACGCGTTGAAATACTCAGCCAGCGTGGGAATCGACAACGCCACCGGCAAGCTCGATAGCTGTACGAGCATGTATGCCGACGACAGGGCGATCAACACATCGCGCCGTTCGCGAGTCGACAGGAGAGGCCTCAGGACACCAAGGACGGTAGCGACCATCACTGTGCATTATTTCAGTGAGCCGACCACCTGTCCAGACGTACACCTACTACCGAAGCCCTCTGTCGCAGCTCTGATCCGCTTTTTGATTCTTTGCCGCTCAGGTGAAACAATAGGTGGTGAACACATAGATCGGAAACGACTACACTCGACAGCGAAGTGCCTCTGGTACCATAGGGGAAGCCAGAAACTAAGCGATTTCTCAATGCCCGTCCTCAGCCTCGAAGAACTCAGCATTGTTCGCCAGCACCTCGGTGCGTATATCCGGCGAGACGTGACCGTCACGCTGTACTCTACGTCGAGCACGGGTATCATCATTCCCGGTCGCGAGTGCGCGGCTTGCGGCCCCGTCCAGGAACTGCTCGAAGAGGTGGCCGGGATGTCGACGAGGTTGAATCTCGAGACGATCGACTACTACACCCATCAGATCGACGCCCAGGCGAGCGGTATCACCCGGATACCGGGATTCACCGTCGGTCGACCCGGCGAGCATCGGATGCGGTACTTCGGGATGCCGGCCCAACGTCAGATGCCGGTACTTGTCTCCGCGTTGGTACGGGCGGCTGAGAGATCCTCCCCGCTCAAGCTGGAGACTCGCAGACGAATACGGCGGCTACGGGAGGAGGCGCACATCCAGGTGTTTGTCACACCTGAAAGCGATCACTGCGGCGATACGGCGATGGCCGCCTTGGCCATGGCCGCCGAGTCCCCTAAAGTGAGCGCCGACGTGATCGACATTGGTACGTTTCCTAACCTGATTGAACTTTACAAAATACGTGGCGTTCCGGTTACGGTGATAAACGGGCGCGTGTCGTTCACGGGAGCTTTGAGTGAAGCACTGCTCCTCAAGCAGGTGCTTCGCGCCACCGGAGAGGCTGAGGCCGGCGCGGAACAGATCGTCGACTACTCGAACGAAGTGACCATGCTCAACCTCGGTGTCCGTGGGGCCGGAACACCGATCGGCTAAGATTAGTCAGTTTAGAGGGTAACCAGACGGCGAAACGAACGTTTAGTGAAGTATGGGCGAAGGATCTGCCATGCCGAAACAACTTGTTAGAAGACTTGCTATACCGTTCGCGCTAATCCTGCTTGTGGCGGGAGCCTTTGCGCTGACCGGCCGATCTGTGTTGGCACAGGACGCCGGTTCGTCCATCAAATTGATGGAGTCCAGCGTAACGAGCGAGTTCCCTGAGGGCTACCGCATAAAGGTCGCTGCGGAGGCCGAAAACGAAATCAAACAGATCGCCGTCCGCATGAAAATCGGCCAGCGCACTCGTGAAGTCTACGAGTACATGGGAGATGAGGGAGGCGAAGCTTCGGGAGGAAGGGGCAGAACGCTCGAACTCACTCCCGGCAAGTCAGTGAGGGCTGAGCTCTTTCGGTGGACCAACTCAACGAGCAACTACATCCCTCCCGGCACCATCATCACCTACAACTTCGATATCGAAGACATGGAGGGCAATCAGCACAAGACGGAGCCCGAGGAGTTTGTCTATACCGATGTAAGGTACGAGTGGAAAGAAGTCACCGATGGTCTCGTGACAGTGGCCTATCACGGCCCCGTTGAGAAACGAGCGCGGGACGTACTCGACACCGCCAAGCGGACTATAGACCTCATCAGCCCCATCTACGGAGCCGTGCACGAAGACCCGATTCGCGTCAGCATGTACAACAACGCTGCGGAGTTGGTCGACGCGTATCCGCCCCGCTACGGCGCCATCGGGCACGGCGTTATCGTAGACGGTCAGGCGCATACGCAGGAAGGACTGGTAATGATCGAGGCCGGAGGGCGTGACGCCCTCGGCACGACCTCGCATGAGATCACGCACATTATCATTCACCGTGCGACATTCAACCCGCGGGTGCAGAACATGCCGTCCTGGTTGAACGAGGGACTCGCCGAATTCGGTAACCTTCATGCAACCATCGGATACGACCTTGCGCTGGAATTCGCCGTGCAGAACGACCGGGTTCTACCGATCATGTTCATGCGCGGTCAGCCAAGCAAGGGCGAGGACATCATCATCTTCTACGGGCAGGCACGAAGCATCGTCCGCTGGCTATTTCGAACGTACGGCCGCGACACACTCACCGAGTTCCTCTCCTATCTCCGACAAGGAAACAGTCTCGACCGGGCGTTTACGAGGGCATATGGCGGGGACAGGATAGAGATCACGAATCGGTGGCGCGAGGAGATAGGGACAACGTTATACGAGCCGCCCTCGGACGAAATAGTAAAGCCTACACCGGTGCCGCAGCGTACCTTGGGACTGTACAGTCTGACGCCTCAGGCAGGGGTACAGACAGTGGGAAGCGGGCAGGCTGACGAGCCTACGGCGACGCCTGAGCCCACGCCGACCCCACAACCTACTCCCGAGCCACTCGCGCTCGCCCCGGCATCCGAACCGGAAAAGGGTGACGAAGAAGAGGAACTCGCTCCCGCAGCCGGGTCCGGCTGCTTCGCGCCGGCTCAATCGTCCGGAGTGCTCGACCTCACCGGCGTGGCCGTCGTTGCAGGTCTCGCCTTCCTGGGAGTCCGCCGTCGCGTTTGGCCTTTCGGTCCTTAGTACCTAGACGGGAATCGTCACAACGACATAGTTTTGGTACCATAGGGATACTATCCACGGGCCGTTCTGCCGTTACGAGAGGTGACGTATGTCGATCGTGACTCTCAGCGGACTCACCGGCGGGGGCGCGCGTAGACTGGGGCCCGGCATCGCACGGCGATTGGGCGCGGACTACGTCGACCGGCTTATCCTCACGGACGCTGCGCGTCACATCGGGGCGACAGTCGCCGCCCTCCACGAACGGGAGGAACGCCCCCCGACTCGTGGCGAGCGCTTCACCGGTATATTGCAGCGCATCATGGAACGCGCCGCCGTTTCCGGGGCCGCGGGCGACCCGTACTTCGGCCCCAGCGCCGTATCGCTCTTGACGGAAGAGTTCGAGGAACTCCCGCAGCCGACAATTACCAGGGGCCACGAGATCGAGGACGAAAAGTACCATGACGCCCTGTCACAGGTCATCAGCGACCTCGCCGAAACCGGAAACGTGGTAATCGTAGGAAGAGGCAGCCCCGTAATCCTCAAGGACACACCGACAGCGCTCCGAGTCGGCACCGTCGCTGACTGGGAGGACCGGGTTGCCAGAATTATGGATGTCGATCGGCTGGGGCATGACGAGGCCGAGCAGACAATCATCGCCCGCGACCAGGCCCGCGCCTACTACTACAAGCGTTACTTCGACATCGACAATCCCGACGACCCGAAGTTGTACCACTTAGTCCTCAATACGAGCGACTTGGGTATCGAGTACGCGACTACCATCGTGATCGAGGCCGCGCAGGCTTTGAATAAGGGCGACATTCGTCGAGTGGACAGCAACTCTCCTTAAGAGAAATGGGCTTTGCCCATGGTCCCCTAGGCAACCAACGTTTCGTAGAAGGTACCCACACATACGGAGTCACTCTCAGAGAAGCGCAGCGCCGCCCACGAATACGAAGAACATGCGCGAAACCTAGAACGTCGATCGTTCAACTGGAAGGCGGCGATACTCCTATTCACCTTCATCGCAGCAGCAGCGGGGCCGGTCTTTCTCCTCTAAACAGATGGCAGGGAGTGCAGGTTGTTTGCCCTAGAAACCACCGCACCGTAGGGTTGAGGGATGGCACAAGATGGCACACACACCCAGGGAGACTTGGCGATGGAAGGGTTCTCGTCTAGATGGGCATAGAGGAAGACAAGGAACCGACGCGCAGTCGAGGCAATTCGCACAACGCCTTTAAGCTGGGGAACAGGTCAATTCGCCTATTATCGGCAGTGGTTGTGCTCGTCCTTATCTTATTCGTGGTGCTGGTCCTCTACGATCATGTGACACCATTCGATGGCCCTCACATCACCCCGTAGACTGCCCAGCCCAATCCTAAGACAAGAGGAGACCGTCCGCCCCGAACGCCCTTTGAAAGCGCAAGAGTCGAGAGAGCTCCAATCGCTGACAATCCGCACCCACTCGTTCTCGAAGGCTCTCAGAAGCATGAGCACAAACTGGACGACTGCGGGGGACCGTCAAGCGACCGCGATGGCTATAGATGACACTTCTGTTTGTGGTAGTCGCAGTGTTCTTGTTCGTCATATACCAGTTGACGGGAGCATCCGACGCGGCTCCTCGGACCGCGTATCGTGGAATAGCTTAGAGGCTGTTTCGCTCTCTTCAACGAGTTGCCGACTCGCGCCCCGATAGGGCGACTGTGAGTTTGCGTCAGCCGCGGCCGCCGTTCGCCCGATCAGACACGTACGATCGTCTTTGCCGGCAGGGGGCGAGTTGTTCCTGAAAAATCACACGTTCGTGTGATTACGGACGCTTGGGAAGTGGCGTAGGCTAGGTAGTAGGAACACCCTCTGCAACTGGAGGTGCAGCAATGGCCCCGATGATGGTCGATCCTCATTGGTTCATTCTCAAGGGAGCAGAGAAGCACAAGCTCAAACTGGAAGAGTTGGAGCGGGCAGAGGGAAGCGCGCAGCATGCCCGGTCGGCGGGATTCGGTGGGTCGAGCCGTTGGCTGTGGATGACGGTCTGGTTTGTGGTGGCCGTGGCAGCGGCGATCGTGGCCTTCCAGGTCGCGGTGCCTTCAGTTCCGGTGCTTCCCAATGTGTAGGACATGGGAGCAGGGCGCTACCGTCGAATCAACCGGTACCAAAGGACTCGGCGATCAACCGGTACGAACGGACTCGGTGCTCGAAACGGTAGCAGTTCGTGACGATGCCGACGTCGGTTGTGCCGTAGTCGGACGCGATGCTTACGATGCGGTCGCGGACGCGCTCCGGCGTGCCGTCCACATAGGCGGGCTTGAGGCTCTCGATATACTGCCTGGCTATCTCGGTTATCGGATAGACGGAAGCCTCTTCCGGGGGTAGGAGTCCTCCCTTTAGGTTCAGGTGCTGACCCGCCTTGCTCAGGTTTCTGCTGGACGCGATGAACTGGGCCTCTTCGTCCGTCGGCGCGCACAGGGCCTGCACGGTGACGTTTACCCTTGGCTCTTTCAAATACTTTGAGGGTTTGAACTGCTCCCGATACAGCTCTGCCACAGCCGGGCCGTATTCTCCCGTCGTCCCGAAGAAGTCGGCAAACGCGAATGGAAGACCCAGCAGACCCGCGAGGCGCGCTGAAAAGTCGCTCGAACCGAGAAGCCAGACATCGGGGACTTCTGACGGCGTTGGACCCGCCTGCGCAACGATTCCGGAGAAAGGATGATCGTCGCTTATCTCATCCTCGAGGAAGGCGAGCAGGTCGGATACCATCTGGGGAAAGCGGTTCACGTCGGCGGGAGGACGGGGATAGGTCAGCGCGAGGGCGGTGCGCTGGTCACTGCCGGGAGCGCGTCCGATGCCGAGGTCGATGCGCCCGGGGTAAAAGGAGTTTAGCGTGCGGAACTGCTCTGCGACTTTGAGGGCGGAATAGTGCGGAAGCATGACTCCACCGCTGCCAGCTCGAATTGTGGAGGTGTTGGCCGCGATCTGGCCGATGAGGATCTCGGGGGAATTGCCCGTGAACGACGCGGAGTTGTGGTGCTCGGCAACCCAGTAGCGCTTGTATCCAAACCTCTCCGCCTCGACTGCCAACGCGACCGTCTCGCGCAGGGACTCCGCCGCCGTGCTCCCCTTCCGCATTGGGGACTGATCAACGACGCTGAGCGTGATGTCCTTGGCCGAAACTGTAGGTGCCATCCGGAAGCGCGGAACCGCCTACTTTCTCCGCTCTCGCAGTTTCGTCCAAACGTCTTCGGGAGTGATTCCCTCAGCCGCCAGGAGGACGAGGGTGTTGTAGATCATGTCCGCCGCCTCCGACGCCAGAGCGTCACGGTCACCCATGACGCCTGCAATGGCCGTTTCTCCCGCTTCCTCTATGACCTTCTGCGCGATACGCGGAGTGCCCTGCTCGAAGAGAGCGGCGGTGTAGCTCCCTTCAGGCATCTCTTCCTTGCGGGACTGAATCACGGCGAATAGCTCGTCCGTGATCCCCGACCCCCGGTCCCTTGTCACGACCTCCCGCATCTCCGTCAGCGGCGTGAAGAAGCACGACTTCTCGCCCGTGTGACAGGTAGGACCAATCGGGTCGGCCTTCACCAAGATGGCGTCGCCGTCGCAGTCTAAGTGCAGCGACTTGACCTTGAGGAAGTTGCCGGACGTCTCGCCCTTCAGCCATAGTTCGGAGCGGCTACGGCTGTAGAACCATACGTTGTCGCCGCCGAGAGTGCGTTTGAGCGCTTCCGGGTTCATGTAGCCGAGCATAAGTAACCTGCCCGAAGAATCGTCCTGAACTACGGCGGACACCAGGCCCTTTTCGTCGAGTTCTATCATGCGCATTCCTTCCACAGCCGCTGTCACATGTTTCGTGAAGGCACATCCATTCTTTCATAGGGGATTTGGCCTACTCAAGAGATACTAGTGTCCTGTTTCGCAAGTTCGTCGGATTATTTGGGCCAGTATTGTAGGGGACAGGGACTGGATTCCGGCCTTCGCCGGAATGACGAATGAGTGTCGAAGGTCGTCGCATTTATGTAATGAACTTGAGAAACGGGACACTAGTAGGTGGAAGGCGGCTTGCAGGAATTGAAGCGACGGACTACCATTGCGCTCACTGGAGACGCAGCCCTGCCGGGCACACCGCTACGGAGAGTCCATGATGGCAGCATTTCCGTCTCGTCGAACGCTCTTGGTGCAGGCACTGGGCTTTCTCGTGCTCGTAACCGTCGGGTTGGCATGCGCACCCACAGACAGTCCTCTTGCCGTGGGTGACCGTGCGACGCCGACTCCCACACCGACCGAGGCCGAAGAAGTCCAGGCGGCCGCTGAAGCTACGCCGACGCCCACTTGGGTGCCGATTCCGACCTCCGTGCCGGTCGATTCTGCCTCAGAGTCTACGACTTCACAGGACGACCAGCAGGCCGGGTCTATCACGATCGAACTGACCCGCACGCCGGTGCCATTGCCGGCGGATTATAGCCGGAGCACGAGCGGTGTGCCGGTGCACGAGCTAGTAAAGCTGGCCCAGTGGGACGAAAACCGCCTCAAACTGAGCAACTTCATTGCCGGCTACATCATCGCGCATGGCCTCAACTACCCTACCCGCCTAATCGACATGGAACCTGAGGGCTACAAGGACGCTCTCCCAAACAACGATGTGGACATCGTCCTCGAGGCCGATCCTGAGTGGGCAAAGCCGTACGCGGAGGCTGGAGTCATTGTCGTGCTCAAGTCTCTATCATCGGCCAGTCCCGACACGGTCGTCGCGGTGAATGCCTCCCTCTGGAAGCGGGCCCCCGAGGTCGGGAGGTTCCTCGAGCGTTATGAATGGGAAGGCGACCTGCTAAGCACCGAGTCGAAGAAGATCAAGAGCGGCAGGATCGCCGTGACGGCCGCCGTTGTCGGCCACAACATCTTCAAGCGCCAGGAGAGTATGTGGACGGAATGGGTACCGCCTGGGGCCGCTGAAACGGTTCGCGCGGCATTAGGAGATGGCAAGATTTGGTTCTGCAGGGCGTTCGAAGTAAGAGTCATCGGCCCATACACGATGAGAGTCTGCAAGGACGACCCTTCTGTGAACACAAGGTTGTAGGAGTGCGTACCCCGTTTGAGGGCCAGTAGCATCCTTCACTTGTGACGACTTATGGCCCCTGATTCGTGTCAGGGTTGACGATAAAGACAAGATATCCGTATACTTTTTACCGTATATAATTGTCCGCACATTGAGAGGAGAACGACATGCCACGGCTGGACGTACGGATGGATACCGAGCGGCGTCGACGGCTGGAAGAAATCGGCGCGGCGCGCGGCACGCCCATCTCGGAAGTCGTACGCGCTCTAATCGACGACGCCTACGAGGGCATCATGCAAGAACGCCGCCGCCGCGCGGCCGCGCGTCTTATCGGGCTTGATGTGGAGGCCCCGCCGGACCCCGATACGCTTTCTCGTGAGCTGGAGGCGGCGCATGAGTCCGGCGGCCTTCGTTGACGCCAACGTCCCTATCTATGCAGCCGGCAAAGAGCACCCGAACAAGGGGCCGTGCGCTCAGATCCTCATGATGGCTGCGGAGCATCCCTTGTCATTCGTTACTGATGCAGAGGTACTCCAAGAACTGCTCCACCGCTACCTCGCTGTGCGGCGTTGGAAACTGGGCGGAGAGGTCGTCAACACCTTTGCCGAAGTGATGCATGACCGTGTTGAACCGGTATACGTCGAAGACATCATGGCGGCGGCAGGCTTGGCCGACAAATATCAGAGTGTTAGCGCGCGCGACCTCGTTCATGCGGCGGTGATGAACCGCTTGCGAATTGACCGAATCGTATCTTCGGACACCGACTTCGACCGCTTGCCGGGGATAACTCGGCTGGACCCTTCAAACGTAGACGATTGGGCGGAATCTGTGCTGACTCGGGAGGGCGAGTAGCAAGTTTCCCGTCATTCCTCCCCACCTAATCCATAACCGTCCCGCCGCCGATGTTGATCGACTGGCCGTGAATCCATGACGCCGCCTCGGAGCAGAGGAAGGCGATCAGGCCTGCCACCTCCTGTGGTGTGCCGGCGCGGCCGATCGGGGCGAGCTTTGCGCGCTCCTGCCAGACTTCTCCTCTCCCGAGCGGGTCGAGGCGGGACGTGTCGACGAGGCCGGGGCAGACGGCGTTCACGTTGATCCCGTGAGGACCGAGTTCCAGAGCCATCGACTGGGTCATGCCGACCTGTGCGAAGTTGGCGGCGTTGTAAGCCAAAGTGGCCGCGGAGGCCCGCTTCCCGGCGGCTGACGCAATGGTCACGATCTTGCCGCCCTGCCCTCGCTCGATCAGCACCTTCGCCACAGCCTTGCTGCACAGGAACGTCCCACGCACCTTGACGTCTATCACCTTCTGGAATATGTCTGGGTCTACCACAGTGAGAGGCACCCGGTCGGGGCCATAACGGTAGGCGGCGTTATTGACGAGAATGTCGATGCGCCCGTACTCCTCCAGCGCACGCTCGACGATGTTGTCCACGTCGGCTTCATCGGTCACGTCGGCCACGATGGTCAAGGCACGTCGGCCCAGAGCGCGCACTTCGTCGGCGGTGCTTTCGATGTCGCGCCAGCCGAACTCCTGCTCGTCAGGTGGGAACGTGGAGGGGTCGCGTCCGGTCCCCGTGAGGACCAGGTCGGCTCCCAGCTCGGCGAGGGCGTGGGCTGTGGAGTTGCCTATGCTTCGCCTTCGGCCCGCCCCGGTGATGACTGCTACCTTGCCGTCAAGTTCGCCCATGTTGCGCCTCGCTTCCCCGGTCGTATCGACGGGAGTGATGCGGGCATTATGACCAATCGGCAGGGACGGGGCAACGTGGGTTCAACACATGGCGTGCAGAGAAATCGTTCGTTCATGGCCACGGTACAAAGTCACAGCGAACGCGAAATCACGTCAGGCTGCTACTGATGATGGTAAGAACATTGTGGTTGTTGGCGGAGAGTGTGGGATTCGTATCTAGCTACGATACAGGGGACTCTTGCTACAAATTCCCACACTTGTTACCACCAAATCGAGTTGTGACACTCTCCGATTGATACTCATGCGTTATTATATCATTCCGCCCCTTTTCAAGACGACCCTAGCGATCAGATTTGAACTTGGTGTTCGGGATTGGTACATAAGTAGTTCGAGTCTTGTTTACTGGCCCCGCCCTCTCGAGCAGGCTCTTGTGAGAAACCCTCAGAGGGACGTTCACCCCCGTCCGTACCATCTCGTGGTCTGCGACTCAGAAGCCCCAGGTCCTGCCGCCGGTGAACTCGGGAAAGATGCTGGGGCTAGAGCGTGCCTTAATTCGTATGTTGGTGGGTCGGTGATAGAGCCCAGGAGAAAGGCGGTCATCCATCCAATATTGTCGCTGAAACCAGGGATGGCGCCACCGAACCATGTGCGGTAGGGGGTGATATGTGCGAGAGCCAGCGGGTCGCGCGGTTGAAGTGAGTCCGCAGGCCACCTGCCATGCAAAGCAGGAAGCCCACCCCGCTTCAGACGGCGAGGTGGAACGCTGTTCTGAAGGAGAAGCGCAGGGGGGGCTGTCGATTAGAGGAGTCGTATGTGGAGGCTACGAGCCCGCCCATGAACCGCGATCGGGTCGTATAGGAGCCCCCGCTAGTAAGTACGCGAGTCTACCTATTCTAATCCTACCAACTGGGCGGTTGGTAGGCACGGGCGGCGCGATTAGTGGCAGCACATCCCCCTGCGGCGAGGGGATGAGGCCGCGCGGGGCATAAGGGTAGTACAGTGGTGACCACACGATGTCAGCCTTCCGGGCTCTCAAGCGAATCACCTATCTTCCGCATGATTGTTCGGTTCTTGCCTCGGAGTCGTGTCTTGATATGGTGCACTTGAGGATCGTCAATAAGCCCCGCAATAGGTTCGTCGAACCGCTTTCTGATAGGGTCGGTTAATACGATCATCTGCTTCCCATTGCTATCGAACCACTCCCTGCAGGAGTTGATGAATCCTATTTCTGCCTCTCTCTCACGCTGGAACAGTGATTCAAGATTCCTGCTGTTCGCCAGCAGAAGCCTGTAGTTCCGGTGGGCATGAGCGTCATCTACACCATGGATGGCAAAGTTCTGTTGCCACGACATGAAGTGCAGACGATGTTTCCTTATCTGCGGCCTCAGCCCCTTACCATCACGCCAATAAGGAATCGTGTGTAGCGGCGTGAAGCGGTTGAAATCAGATTCCGTGCTCAACTTCGGTGAAGTCACTGCCACTAGAATTACGGCGTCGACAGTCTTCAACTCCTCAATGCTCTCGGGCAACGAGCATAGGGTGTGCCCATCACCGTACCTCTTCACCTGCTTACGCAGTCGAGGCGTGTTGAATTCGCCAAGAAACGCTCTGATGGGCTGGTTGCCAAGTCCAGCAAATTCACGACTGATACTTTGGTGACACTCCTTCACACGCTCAAACGCGATCACAACACGAGCCTCCCTGTCCTTCTGTTCTATAGCGACCACCTCCTATACTAACGAGCACCTGTGCCGTCTCGACCTCACAAGGAGGCCTGCGTTCCCAGCTTGTCAGCCGGGATCAGTAGGGAGACGAGCACCTGATTCCTCGTACACGCTATTCGGGCAGTGTAGTCGCGCAGGAGCAGATAGCGGCGAATCCGCGAGTTGTTAACTGGAGTCGGCCAGGTGTTGAGGAAGGACAGCCTGTTCCTGACCCATTTGAAGTACGGTATGAACCCGACGGCGATGGCGCCCAGGATCAGCGCGGCAGCCATCCGGTTCTCATTCCAGACTGTCGGCGGTACCAGACTCACTACGGTACAGGCGAGTAGCACTATGACTAACAGGTGAGGCCACCTGGAGAGCAGACTCTTCATACCTGCGCTCCCTTCATGACATGCACAGCCGTCAGGCTGTCTCTGAATCTGCGGCTGTTTGTGGCGGAGGTTATGGCCCTCGCATGACGGGGCGAAACCGACATGATCCGGTCCTGCCGACTGGTCTTTCATCGTCAACTAGAATTCCGCCGAGAAGGTTTGTCGCAGGGCATGTCCGATGGGCGCGTCTGATCATTGCCCGCTCCCTCCAAGGGGATCCGGCGCATTGGTAGCGTCTGAGGCAAGGTCTAACCGCGCATCAATGGTTGTGGGAAGCGCTTCCAGCTCCGGGTTGCCCAAGACCGCCTGAACGCACTCCATGCCCCCACCGAGGTAAGTGTCGAACAGGTCGATGTCCGTTGCGACGCACCAAGCGCGGTCTTCAGGCCACCAGATGTTCGGAGAGTATCCCCAGAAGGGACCTCCCGTTCCTCCACAAACGACATGACGGCATCAAGTGGGCCGAGAAACATCAAGAAGTCTCTCCCCGGAGCTCTGACCCTAGCGCTTGCCTTGTAAAGGCGAGTGTCGATGTTTCCGTACCCCTCCCACAGGCAGAGGAAGCACCGGTCAGGTGTCGAGGTGAACGCCCTGAGCACGTTCATCAAGACTCGGCACTCTTGCTCAGGTATAGAACCGTGCTGTGGAAGATAGCCCCACGGCGGGTCCTTGTAGATGTCCTTAGGGTCCTCTCTAAGCCTGGCTATACGCTCGAATTGCATCTGAGGATGTACGGCCTGCCCGGTCCATGAAGCGACTGTGGCCCGCCGTACCGGCTGCTCCCTTTCTCCGCCAAGATAGGCAGGGTGAAAGATGCGAGCGTAGGCGGAGAAGCCCTCGGGAAGCAGTGCACCTGCCTCTCCCAGCTTCCACTCCGCGACGCTCTCCTCAATCCACTTGGCCGGAGAGATATCCTCAGAGAACTCCAGGCCCTCCGGCGCCAGCTCTGTCTGCTGCACGGGTATGCCGCCTTCCGTGGACAACAGTTCCATGCTGGACATGCCACCTTCACCTTCCCCCAACAATCGGCGCATCTTCTGAATCAGGGACTCTTCGAAGAGAGTAATTTCTCTCCCCCTTGTACATCCTCTGCACCTTCCATAGTGTTGGCTGCAACACGATGGAAGACGACAGGTGTTCCAATATTCAAGCGCCGAGACTCAATCCTCACTCCTGCCTCCCCGGTCCATCTTTGCTCTGCCAACTACAAACTTGCATTTGGAGAGGACAGGTTGCCACGATCTGCATTATCCACAGCATAACAGTTCCGGAGTTGGAGCAACTGGCGTTTGCGTTTGCCTTGCGGTGGGGATAGCGGTCCTCGGTGAGACTTACCTAAGAATCCGGGTGGCCTGCGGGTGGCCGCGCTCTGGTCCACTCGTCTCAAGGCAACACTTTCTGCACTAATAGGGTCACGGTGGGGTCTGTCATTATTGCAGGCCAGAGTTGACCCGACTCAAGCCAGAACGCCCGCACAACCGACGTGCCGTCGGCCAGCCGGAAGCCCAAGCAAAGGCGTTTCCCTTCACCACGGCCCAGACGTTCCTGGTGGACCGGCGATCCAAGTACTGCTTCGACGAAGTTCCCTACAGCGCGTTCTTCGTCGATGGTTGCAAGCACCGTGCTTGCGTCCTCTTCGCTGAGAATGTCGATAGAAGTGACTTTGCCACGGATGTCGATCAGGTCCTCGCCGGTCTCTGCCAGAGGGTTCGTATCCGCTTCGAATATCTTGACCCTGCCATCCACCAACGCTGCGAGTCTGAATTCAGGCTTGTACCCCTTTACCTCGTGCACCTGCGTGCCGGGGGCCAAGAGGGTGGCATCGCCGTCTTGCAGGATATAGTTGGATCCGGCATGGTCGGCGACCATGAATGCAACCCGATAGAGTTCGGGACCCAGCAGGTCTTGCAAGGTCAGGGTACGCTTCCCCTCGGCGGTCAAGTGGGGGTCTTCCGCATACCAGTTTTCCACATAGGTTATGCCACCGAACCTGAGGCTGGGAACCCATTCGATAATTCCTACGATAGTCTCGCCGGTTGTGGAGCCCTCGCTTCTGTCTCTGCGCAGGCCTTCCGTGATCTGCTCCATGGTGGACTCGTCCGAGAGGACCGCATCTATGTGGCCGGTGCCGCCACCTCGTCCGGGATGCCGATCGATGATCCACCCTTCGCGATTCACAACGGTCTGGGAGCCTGAGCTAACGTGAGTGATGTAGGCAACTCGGTCTGGCAACTCCGGCGACAGGTCTTCCACGAACGCAACTACCACGCCTGAGCCGAGATCGAGTCGATAGCTCTGGGGAGTCAGCTGTTCCCTGTCTTCGCAAGCCGCAACAGGGAACAGGACTATGGACAGCGACGCGAGACTGACAAGACGTCTCACTTGAACACCTCCAACTCGTGGGCCGTGCTAAAGGTCTCTTAGGTGGCTCATCATTCCCGCCAAGTCGTGAACTTACAACTTTCCTGACGTGCTCACTCGCTGCCGCCCTGGCCCGCTGCTCCTCCCGGTGCGTAGGGCGTTGGCGATCACCTGCGCCGCCTGGGAGGCGAACAGCACCAGGGTCTCCTCGTCTTCCTGTGAGAACTCACGGCCCGGCTCGTTGCTCCCCACATAGATGTTGCCCGAGCGCACGCCTTGGTGGAGTATAGGAGCCGCCATGAAAGCGGTGAGCGATACGGGCGAGCGGAACTCCGCAAGGCCGACCGACGCGGTGAACTCCTCTAGCCGGCCCGCCCTAAGCGGTCCCCGAAGGGAGTTCAGGTACTCGAAGAACTTGGTCCCCCCAGGGGCCTTCCACAGCCGCTCGATGTCGCCGGAGTCTAGGCCCAGTACCAGGTGGTCTTCCACCCGGCCAGAATCATCCAAAGTGGTGATCACGGAGTAGGGCGCCCTCGTCAGGGAGCGT
>JAPOPA010000137.1 GCA_026713145.1 Chloroflexota bacterium | reverse complement strand
GTAGTCCAGTCCTCCCAGTTCACGCTGCGTCGGGGCAACTGTCAGGAGAGGGGCAGCGATGGTGTCAGTACCCATGTCAGTCCGTCCGCTTGCGATGTGTCCGCGAGCCGGTCTGTGACGGCCCATCTTGCCGGTCTTGGAAAGCTTCGAAATGCTTGACCGATGCCGCAGCGACATCCCGACCGGTGAACAGCACTTGGGTGATATCTCGGTAAGGGATGCGGATCTCGCGTCCCGTCTCGGTCTCGAACAACTGGGCAAACGGTTCGCTCGCACGGGCGTCCCGATTAAAGAGGTAGCCGGTCAGGGATCCGTCGTCAATCGTCCTGATAGTAACGTCGCCACGGTAGTGGAAGGCCCGTTCGACGAGGCCCTCGACGTGCTGTCCAGCCCCTTTGCTTTCAGCATGGAGTGGCGGCTGATGATCGTTCATTGTTCACAGCCTGCCGGTGAGCGTAGCAACCGTGGAGTCCCGCAGACCGCGCCAAGTCGTGAAGGTCGCGTTGATGGCGGAGGGCTCGTAGCCACAGTGGACCATGCAGTCTTGGCAATTATGATTCCCACTCGCGCGGCCATACTCCTCCCAGGCTGTTTCGTCCATCAATTCCCGGAAGGTAGCAGCATAGCCGTCCTGCAGGAGGTAACACGGGCGCTGCCACCCGAATATCGTATACAGTGGGTTGCCCCACGGCGTACATTCGAAATCTCGTTTGCCCATGAGGAACTGGAGAAACAGTGGCGACTGGTTTAATCGCCAGCCCTTCTTCTTGTCGGCAAGCACCTGGGAGAAGAGCTCCCGTGTACGCTCCCGCTCAAGGAAAGAGTCCTGATCCGGGGCTTTCTCATAGTTGAACCCCGGGGACACCATCATGCCCTCCACGTCCAGGTCCATCATCGCGTCGAAGAAGTCGCGAACTCGCATTGGCTCCGCCGTGTTGAACAGCGTGGTATTGGTGGTGACGCGAAAGCCACGCCGAACCGCCTCCCGAATCGCCGCGACAGCGATGTCGTAAACGCCGTTCCGGCATACCGAAGCGTCATGCTCCTTCCGCAGACCATCCATGTGGACGCTGAAATTAAGGTGCTTGGAGGGGGTGAAGACATTCTCCTCCAGCTTCTGCTTGAGCAGCAGAGCATTGGTGCAGAGGTAGACGTACTTCTTACGCCGAGTGAGTTCTTCCACCAACTCGCCGATGTGTGGATAAAGTAACGGTTCTCCACCGGGGATGCTAACGATGGGCGCTCCGCACTCCTCCACCGCGGCGATGCACTGGTCAACCGTGAGCGCGCGCTTGAGCACGTGAGGCGGGTACTGGATCTTTCCACAGCCCGCACAGGCGAGATTGCAACGCAGCAGGGGCTCCAACATGAGAACAAGTGGATAGCGCTCGCGTCGCGCCAAACGCTGCTTTGCCACATGCAAAGCAACTGTACACGCTTGTGAAATAGGCACGCCCAAGATGTTGTGCCCTCACTGTGAACTGACTTCGGGGTAGTGTACCAGAATTCTATAGAGTAAGAGGGGTACACACCTTGGGCGTCTCAACCCTCACCCTCAGGAAGAATGGCGCCGCGACCCTGCATACCTGTCGCGGCACTGATCCCGAGAGAAAAGATGTCATTTGGTCTGTTTCAGGGAAAAGGTGGAGGCACTTGCGATTTATCAAGGAATGCTCACGTCAATGAGGTTGCTTTGCTGGACTTTGAGAATCCGTTAGATGATGACAGGGACAACGTCTACGCGGTGACGGTGGTGGAGTGTGGTGACGCCTCCAACTCCTGAACGCTGGAGTTCACGATTACGGTTATCAACGTCACCGACTAATCCGGCCAGACTAACTTACCCCCACACACAGCTATCCGCTGTCCGGAGTTCGAATCCTCTTTGGGTCTAGCTACAAATGAGTGGTCGAATCTGTACAGTAATGTAAACTTTTTTCTGAAATTACTGAATTAGGTAGTCGGCGGTAGGGCACTCGATATGTCCTAATGAACGTTCGGACAGACTGATGAGCGTCAGTCCCGGCTGCCCGGAATCCAGCTAGGCCCGCCTTCCTCGACTACGCCATGCTGTCCCTGTGAAACTTCGATGCGTGTTGAATTCCAGCGCCAGTCTCCGCCCTTGAACTCTCAAGATACACGCTGCGTCCCTGTAGAGGCATGCGGAACTCGATACCACCTAGCAGAGCATCAAGGGTCAAAATGACTCTAGAATCCCCTTCAGGTATCAAGTGGTTCCAAGCCCCTAGGCATAAGCCCAAGCAGTTGTCGTTCTACAGGAGTGATGACGACGGTAAGGATGTCCTGCACCGGCTCTGATACGTCGAGCCCCGTCCGCAACCTTCTGTGGGATGGTAACGAGATCATGGTGCCCTAAGTTGCTGAGTCTGGCACCACCTAGCATTTAGGGCCCGCGGTCTTTCTCTCTCTTGGCAGCCTGCTGGTTTCCTTCATTGGCCAATTGAGGCCAAGGGCGACATATTTCTGCGACATTTCGCCCTTATCGTAGTGGCATCACAGATTCCTCAAGAGGGAACCGAAGGAGGCAGAAAGATGATGTGGAGCAAATTGATGGCAGTGGCGAAGAGGTTCTTGATCGGGGTGGTGTTCGCGGCAATTCTCTCCGGGTTGATACTCGCAGGCTGCACCTTCAACAACGGATCGGAGGGCGGCAGGGATTCCGACCGCACCACGACGAGCCAGGAAATCTCCGAGCGGGGAGGCGGCGAGTCCGGGGGCGAGCATAGCGGAGGCAGTGAAGGTGGTGAAGGTGGCGGCGAGCATGGCTCCGGCGGTGAAGGTAGTGAAGGCGGCGGCGGCGAAGAGGGCAGCGGGGCCAACCAGCTGGCTCCGGATGAGACCTTCGACATGGTACGCGGCGGTGCCCGGCTGATCCTCGGCTACGACGCCGCGAGCAACGCCTTCACGGGCACCGTGGAGAACACGACCGGCGGGACGCTGGACCGGGTCAGGATCGAAGTGCACCTGTCCAACGGGACGGAGCTCGGTCCGACCACACCAGTCGACATGGCTCCGGGCGAGGTGAGAACGATCACCCTGCCCTCGACGCAGGCGTCGTTCACCGGATGGGTGGCGCATGCCGAGGTTGGCGGAGGCGAAGGAAGCGAGTCCGGCGGAGAAGGTGGCGGCGAGCACGGTTCCGGTGGTGAAGGCAGCCGTGAAGGCGGCGGTGAAGGCGGTGAGTCCGGTGGCGAAGGCGGCAGTGGTGAGATCGGGGAAGCGGCCATGTCGAGCCCGATCATTCCCCTGGACCAGACGTGGAACGGCGCTCTCGGTGGGCTGGCGGTTTCGGCACGGTACGACGCGGCCACCCAGACCGTCCACACGACGGTGCAGAACACGACCTCACAGACGCTGTGCTACGTGCAGGCCGAACCGCACCTGAAGTCGGGAGCGCAGACTGTAGGGGAGCTTGGCCCGGACAAGCTGGGCAACTTGAATCCCGGACAGCAGGCGACATCCAGTCTGGTAGTAGCGAGTGAGCCGAGTCTCGCCGGAGTGGCCTACGACGGGTACGTCGTTCACATGGAAGTGTTCGACTGCGGCGGCCCCGGTCCCATACCTCACACGGGCGGCGAAGGGGCTGAAGGCGGCGGTGGAGAGGGAGCCGGCGGCGAGGGGCACGGTCCCGGCGGCGAGGGCTCCAGTGGTGAAAGCGGACGCGAAGGCGGCGGAGAGTCGGGCGGCGAAGAGGGCAGCATCGCCAATCAACTGGCGCCGAACGAGACCTTCGACATGACTCGCGGCGGGGCGCGGTTGACCATGAAGTACGATGCACCCACCAACTCGTTCTGGGGCATCGTGGAGAACACGACGAACGGGACGCTGGACCGGGTCAGGATCGAGGGGCACCTGTCGAACGGTACGGAACTCGGCCCGACGACCCCGGTGGACCTGGCCGCGCGGGAGGTGTTGGCGATCAACATGCCCTCGACTGAGACTCCGTTCACCGGGTGGGTAGCCCATGCGGAGGTTGGCGGAGGCGAAGGCGGCGCTGAGGCCGGAGGTGAGCACGGCGTTGGAAGCTCAGGTGGTGAAGGTAGAGGCGAACACGGTAGGTAGCGCAGGTGAAGGTGGCGGTGAGCACGGCTCCGGCGGCGAGCGGCGAGGCGGCGGCTAAAGTCAAACGGAATCGGTCGAGGGGAGATGTCTAACCTTCTCATGAAGTGAGATAATTTACCCTAGGCGGATGTAGTGGATGAACGCGGTGTCTCGAAGGAGGCACCGCGTCTTGAGACGGGTCACAAGAGGACTGACGATTAGCGGCACGGTACTGATAATCGAAGACGATACGAGGATCGCGAACTGGGTCAAGGTGTACTTCGAGCGCGCCGGGTTCTTCGCCGAGGTCGCTCATGATGGCGAGTCCGGCCTGGACCTGGCCCGCGATCTGATTCCGGACCTGATAATCCTCGCCCTGATGCTTCCCAGTCTCGACGGGGTGGAACTGTGCAGGATCCTGCGCCGGGAGTCGGACGTTCCGATAATCATGCTGACGGCCAGGGAAGCTCCTGCCGAGCGAGTCATCGGTCTGGACAGCGGAGCCGACGATTACGTCATCAAGCCCTTCGACCCGGATGAAGTCATTGCGCGAGCGCATGCCCTGCTGCGACGCGTCAAGGACAGAGTCCAGCAGGTCTTGACACGCGGACACATCACGCTGAACGAGACCACCGGGATGGTGACTGTTGGTGAAGAGCCCGCGACGCTGAGCCAGGCGCAGGTCGCCCTGCTATCGGCATTTATGCGCCATCCAAACCAGTTGCTCACTCGCGACCAGCTCATCTCACTAGCGTTCAACGACGAATTCGACGGGTTCGACCGGGCCATCGACAGCCAGATCGCCCGCCTGCGCAAGCAGATCAACCGGAATGGCAGGGAGCCGATTCAGACGGTCTACGGCGGGGGATACAGGTTCATGGTGGAGGATAAATGATGTCTTTGCGCTGGAGAATCATGGCTTCGACCGTTCTCGTCGTTGTTCTGACTGTCCTGACCAGCGTAGGTGTGGGTTACTACGCGACGCAGGCCCGTCTCGGCGTGTTCGTAGACCGGATAGGCGGTGACGAGGCGGTCCAGTTGGCCCGGAATCTGAGCCGGGAGTACACCGCTGCCGGTGGTTGGGGAACGCTGGACAGGGCACTGTCACGGGCCGGATACTCCTACGGTGGAGCCTTGGAGAGGGAGCGGTCCGAAGAAAGTGAGGGAGAGCACTTCGAGCTCTCCCACCAGGACCCGGTACGGGTCGTCATCGTCGGCGTCGACGGACGTGTGGTGGAGGACAACTTCTCCGAGCTGTTGCCCGGAGCCGCCGCACCTGATCTGGGAGGACATAGCGAAACGGTGTTGGATTTGGCTTCGAACGAGCCCGTGGGCCACGTCTATGTGGATGTAAACCGCGAGCTCCTATCGACCGAGTCACATGGGCTCCTCAACACGCTCCTGTACATCACCGCGGTTGGCGGAACCCTGACGGTCGGCGTCGCCATACTGCTGGCCTTCTGGCTGTCCAAACGGATCACGTCGCCAGTGACGGCCCTGACGGAGGCAACCCAAGCAATTACCCAGGGGGATGCGACCCGTCTGCCGGTCACGTCCTCGGACGAGTTGGGAAAGATGAGCGCGGCCTTCAACCGGATGACCTCAGCCCTGGAGACCCAGCGCGAGCTACGCATGCGGCTGATAAACGACGTCTCTCACGAGCTGAACACGCCGCTGAGCGTCATCAAGCTGGAGGCGAAAGGGCTGCGCGACGGCCTTCAGACGCCTGAGAGCGCCTCCGACCACATCATCCAGGAGGTGGACAGGCTGAGCGGCATCGTAACCGATCTGGACTGGCTTGCAGAGACGGACCAAGGCGAGTTGAGGCTCACCCTCGAAGCGAGCTCGGTCCACGAACTGCTCACCGCGGAGGTGAACCGCTGGCAACCGCAATCCCAGGCTCGACAGGTCGAACTGTCGCTGGCAGCTTCCGCCGACCTCCCGGACATGGACCTTGACCGGATGCGGATGAGCCAGGCGTTAGGAAACGTCGTGAGCAACGCCATTCATTGCACCGAGGCGGGCGGGAACATCGCAATCAGGGGGGAGATGGAAGACGGCGAAGAGCTGGTAATCTCGGTCGCCGATGACGGGATCGGCATCGATGCCGCAGACCTTCCCCATATCTTCGACCGCTTCTACCGCACCGACCAGTCTCGCAAACGCGGGATAGGCGGCACAGGTCTGGGGTTGGCCATCACTCGAGCCATAGTCGAAGCGCATGGGGGTACGATTGCCGTCGCAAGCGACGGGCCTAGACAGGGTGTCACCGTGAGTATCCGCATTTCCCTGAACGTGTGAGTGTCATCCTCTTGGTTATGAACTCCGCCGCAAAAGCAGGGACTACAGCGGCCACCGAGGAACAGGGCGGGTTTGAAACCCGCCCGTTCGAGTGCCGGTTGGCCGGGGGATTTTCAGAGGAATCCCCCATGCAGCCCCGTGGCCTGCACACCGAAGAATGAAAAAGTGCGTCAGTTCCTCTCTCTCGATTGTCGTAAGGCAACGTCCGGGGATGGATTCCCGCTTTCGCGGGAATAACGGTGTGGGGGAACTACGACGGCTATTTTCGTACCAATCGCTCATGTCGGTTGCCACCGACACCACCAATCATGAAAATGGGGTCCGTCGGTGTGCGCGAGTCCGGTAGTCATTGGCGCCGAGAGCCCGAGTACCAATCT
>JAPOPA010000083.1 GCA_026713145.1 Chloroflexota bacterium | reverse complement strand
TCTTACGACCCGCGCGATCCTGTCATGACGTTGTACCAGCAGAAGGGCCAACACGAGCCGCTGGATCAGCGGGCATTGGACGACCGACGCGACATTCTTCGGTTCGCGACACCACCGTTAGAGCGAGAGGTCGAGGTGACGGGGCACATTCGTTTGGTGCTCCATGCGGCCTCGACGGCGAGGGA
This sequence comes from Chloroflexota bacterium, assembly GCA_026713145.1. Lineage (GTDB taxonomy): Bacteria > Chloroflexota > Dehalococcoidia > Lucifugimonadales > VXLM01 > VXLM01. The sequence continues at coordinate 4,930 of JAPOPA010000083.1, read as the reverse complement.
CACGGACTTCGTCGCCAAGCTCCTCGACATATGGCCGAGCGGCTTTGCGCAGGAGCTCTGCTACGGAATCGTGCGAGCGAGGTACCGGGCGTCGTTCGAGAAGCCGTCGCTCATCGAGCCGGGGGCGGTTTACGAATACGACATCGCGATCCATCCGACTTCAAACGTCTTCAAGCCCGGGCATCGTATCCGCCTTGACGTGTCAAGCAGCGACTTCCCGAACTTCGACCGGAACCATAACACCGGCGGGAATGACTACGCCGACGCGACAATGGTGGAGGCGCGTCAGACGGTCTTCCATGATGCCGTGCGCCCCTCGCACGTTATACTACCCATAATTCCTCGCTAGATCTGCTTGTTCCCTCACAAGGCAGGCCTCACTTGAATGCCCAATCCTGCGACCTTGACGCGGGTCGGATGACCATCCATTTAGGTGCCTATGGAGAGGTCGTCTCAAATTCTCTGCGACGACTGGACGCCGATGGTCTCGTGCGTCGCATATGGGACCGTGACCACACCGTCTGGAAGCCTGAACCGGACGGTATTGTCGATCGTCTCCGCTGGCTCGATCTTCCGTACACGATGCGGGACGAGGCGTCAGCGATTGAAGCATTCGCCGACGAGGTGAGACGCGCGGGCTTCCGTCACGTTGTCCTTCTCGGCATGGGAGGGAGCAGCCTGGCTGCGGAGGTACTCAGGCAGACGTGCGCGACGAGCGGCAATCCGCTCAAACTCATCGTCCTCGATTCCACGATTCCCGAGGTCATCCGGGAGACTGCAGTCGCGATCGACCCGGCGCGCACTCTCTTCATCGTGTCGTCGAAGTCGGGGACGACCATCGAGCCGAATTCCTTGTACAGGTTTTTCAGAGACTCAGTGGACCGGCAGTTGGGGCGGGAACAGGCCGGGGCCAGCTTTGTCGCGATCACTGATGCTGGTACCCCTCTCGAACGAATGGCGCAGGGTGACGGATTTCGTCGCGTATTCACGCCTCCCTCAGATGTCGGGGGACGCTTCTCCGCGCTCTCGCTATTCGGACTGCTTCCGGCGGCCCTGGCGGGGGTCGATATCCATTCGCTGCTCAGTCGCGGCACAAGTATGGCGAGCCAGTGTCTTGCAGACACTTCTGCCGGGGAGAATCCCGGCGCCTTGCTCGGCGCAGTAATGGGAACTCTCGCCAATGAGGGCCGCGACAAGCTAACCCTCTTTGCCTCGCCGTCGGTTGCAGGTTTTGGGATGTGGGTCGACCAGCTAATCGCCGAAAGCACAGGCAAGGATGGTTTGGGGATTGTTCCGGTCGTGAGTGAACCGCTTATGCCGGTTGAGTGCTACGGCGATGACCGTCTCTTCGTGTATCTTCGAATGGACGGCGACCTGGACGACGCGATGAATTACTCTGTGTCCGAACTTAGAGACGCGGGTCATCCCATGATTGTCATTCCAATGCGGGACATACACGATCTGGGAGGGGAGTTTTTCCGGTGGGAGTTCGCCACGGCGGTTGCCGCTTCGATTCTTGGGGTCCAGCCGTTCGATCAGCCAAACGTACAGGCTTCGAAGGAACGGACGGCGGAAATCCTTGACGAGATTGTATCGACCGGCAAAGTTCTCGAAACCGGCCCAACAGGAACGGTCGAGGATCTCCTGCGACAGGCGCAACCCAGGGATTATCTGGCCATCATGGCGTACGTCCAACCAACACGGGAGACCGATGGCGCGCTTACCGATCTTCGTCGCGCCGTCATAGAGCGCTACGGGATAGCAACGACTCTGGGATATGGGCCACGACTGCTCCACTCGACCGGGCAGCTTCATAAGCGCGGGCCGGATACAGGGCTGTTTCTGCAGATAACCCCAGGTGATTGCGATGACGCTGTAATCCCAGGCATGGGCTATTCGTTCGGCGCACTCGCGAAGGCCCAGGCCGAGGGTGATTTCCGCACGCTGCAGCGGTTGGGACGCAGGGTTGTGCGAGTGGATTGGCGGTCAATTGCAGACCTGAGATAGCGCTTCCTTGAACAATCTTCTCTTGTTGGTTTTCCCTTTCGGCAACCGCTCTGATGCTCCCCGTTTTGCCTTGACACGGAGTGGAAATCTCTCTAGGTTAGTTGGCGCTTCAGACACGTACACGTGAGGAAAACATGCTCGACTCCTATCGGTATCCTGCCGCCAATCGGCCCGTCGCAATGGGCGTCAACGGGATGGTCTCGTCGGCCCACCCACTCGCATCACTTGCGGGTGTACAGGTCATGGCCGAGGGCGGGAACGCCTTCGACGCGGTGGTGGCGGTAGCATCGACCCTGAACGTCGTCGAGCCCTATATGTCGGGCGTCGGAGGTATCGGCCTCGCGCTCGCCCACGTCGCCTCAGAGGGGCGAGTGAGGGCGCTGAACTTTTCGGGGCGGATGCCGAGAGCCGCGACGCCCGACAAGTTCACCTTGGACAAACTCGAACAAGGCATTCTGGCGCCGCTGATCCCCGGCAACCTGGCCGGGTGGCTCACGCTGCACGAGGCCTACGGGACGATGGACCGCCAACGCCTGTTCCGGCAGGCCATCAGCTATGCCGAAAACGGCTTTCCCATCACCTATGTCAACAGCGAAATCATGCATCAGACTTCGGAACATCTGCAGAGGTTCCCAAAGTCGGCGGAGACCATTCTCGACGGAGCGGGTGCGGCGCATCCGCCGGGCACACGCCTCGTCTGGCCCGACCTTGCCCGCACCTTGACGCTGATTGCCGAACAGGGTGCGGACGTATTCTATCGAGGAGAGATTGCCGAGGGCATTGTGAAGGCCAGCGAGGAGATGAACGGCCTGTTCACGATGGACGATCTGGCGGACTACGAAGTCGAGTGGCAGGAGCCGGTCAGTGTTGAGTATAAAGGATATCGCATCTACACAACTCCACCGAATTCCAGCGGGTTCCAAGTGCTGGAGACGCTCAAAATGATGGAAGGACTCGAGCCAACGTACCAGTCAGTAGATACGCTCCACAGGTTCATGGAGTCGGTAAAGCTCGCGGTCACGGACCGTATCGAGTGGGCGGGTGACCCCGATTACGTGACGGCGCCACTCGCAGGGCTTTTGTCCGACGAGTACGCCGCCGCGCAGCGCGGGCGGATCGACATGGCGAAGGTATCCAATGTGCGCGGCGAGAGGTACGCCGATCCCGCGCCCGACAATCCGCTAAGGCCGGGAGACCCTATGGAGTTCGACGGCGGGATGACGACTCACTTTGCCGTGGCCGACCGCGACGGCAACGTGGTGTCGGTCACGCAGACCCTTGGCGGCGGCTTCGGATCCAGCGTCATCGCCGGAGACACGGGAGTATTCCTGAACAACATGGGCTCCTACTTCGAACTGGACGAGGGAAGCCCGAACCAAATTGGTCCTTGGAAGCGCGTGGACTTCGTGGTTGCCCCGACGCAGACGTTCAAGGACGGCAAGTTCCACCTGAGCATCGGCACTCCCGGAGGATTCGGAATTCTCCAGACGACTCCGCAGATGCTCATGAACGTGCTCAATTACGGGATGAACGTGCAGCAGGCCATCGAGGCCCCACGTTTCAAGTACACACTGGGCACTCACGTCGTGATGGAGGAGCGGTTCCCGTGGCACGTCCGGCGGGCCCTGGAGATCAGGGGACATGAGGTGGAGGTGGTGGAGGCGTTTTCGAGGAGTGTCGGAGGAGCGCAGGGTATCCAGGTCGACCAGGAGCAGGGGACATTCCAAGGTGGAGCTGATCCACGACGCGATGGCGTATCCGTAGGGTTTTGAGCCGGACGGCTATCCGGGGTCAGGCAGGATTCTGAAACTAAGGGACGGAAGCGAGGTTAAGGGATGGCACGACCGTCGGTATGGCTGATGCGGGACTACCACGATCCGAAGATCGAGGCGTACTTGTCGGAGCACTGCGAAGTTGTAGTACGTCAGAGCAATATCACGCCGCCGCACGAGGATATCGTCAAGATGGCCTCAGAGTGCGACGGCTTTCTGCCTGAGGGGATCGACATCATCGACGCGGAGGTGCTCGACAGCGCCTCGCGTCTCAAGGTGATCGGCAACCGTGCCGTCGGCACCGACAACGTGGACATCCCCGCGGCGACTCGGAACGGGGTCATCCTGACCAACACGCCAGGGATTTTGCAGGACGCCTGCGCGGACATGACATTCGCGCTCCTACTCAGCTTTGCCCGTCAGGTGACGCGCTCAGACCGAGCGATCAGGGCAGGGAAGTGGACAGTTTTCGACCAGACTCCGTACCTTGGCCTCGACGCGTACAACAAGACCCTCGGCATCTTCGGCTTCGGCGGGATTGGACAGAAGGTGGCAAGACGCGCCGCGGGGTTCGACATGAGGGTCATCTACTACTCTCGTAGTCGCAAGCCCGAGGCCGAAGCGGAATTGGGAGCCGAGTGGGCAGGCGACATGGAGACGCTGCTGAGGGAGTCCGACTACCTGTGCCTGCACTGTCCATTGACCGACGAGACGCGCGGTCTCATGGGCGAGGAAGAGTTCGCCATGATGAAGCCCGCCTCCGTCCTCGTCAACATGGCGCGCGGACCGGTCGTGCAGCAAGAGGCTCTGTACGAGGCCCTTGCCGCAAACGTCATCGCGGGGGCCGCCATCGACGTTACCGATCCCGAACCGATACCGCTAGACGACCCGCTGCTCACGCTGGAAAACCTCGTAATCACGCCCCATATCGGCAGCGCGAGCGCCGCGACCTTCACGGCAATGGGAATGATGGCCGCGCGAAGCATCGTGGCGGCCCTGACCGGCGAGCCGGTCGAGAACATGGTGAACCCCGAAGCGCTGGCAAACCGGTGAGTCTCCGTCGGCTCTAATGACAGTCCTGTTCCGTATCGCCGAGTCGCACGAGCACAGTACCGTTGCTCGTGTCATCCTACATTCCTATGCCGAGTTCG
>JAPOPA010000084.1 GCA_026713145.1 Chloroflexota bacterium | reverse complement strand
CCCCGGCGGGGGAGAGATTGGAGGGTTTTGTGTATTCCCCTGTGGGGGAGAGATTGGAGGGTTCTGTGTATTCCCCTGTGGGGGAGAGATGGGAGTTTTTTGTGTATTCCCCTGTGGGGGAGAGATTAGGGTCATTTGTATCTTGCCCGGTGGGAGGGAGACTGGAGTCGGCTGGCTCTCCTTGTGAGGGCGTCGGGTAGGAGAAGTCTGCATCCACCACCCTGGGGGAGGAATTGGAGATGTGTGGCGAACCCCCTCTCTGTGTCTCTCCCCCAGTGGGGGAGAGATGGGAGTCCTGTGTCTCTTCCTCGACGGGGGAGAGATGGGTGTTATTGGTATCTTCTCCGGTGTGGGAGGGATTGGGGTTGTGATGTGTCTCTTCCCAGGGGCGGAAGGGGTTGGGGTGGCCCTGGATGATGCGTTTGAAGGTAGGGTAGCCGGCGTCCCTTTCTTGGGCGGCGTTCGCGATGAGGCGGCGGTGAAGCGCGTCGGCCTTCGAGGTGTCGCACTTGTGGTCGTTTTTGGAGAACTTCTCCGGGATGTTGGCACGGAGCAGCTCGATCAGCAGTGTGGCGGGGGCGGTCGGGTCGCTCGCCCGCAACAGCGCCTTCTGCTGAAGCCTGTCCTTAAACGTCAGCTCGGACACCTCCAGCCTGCGCGTGAAGCCGAGTACGTTGTCGTGCTTCCATCTCTGGGCGGTGTAGACGGTGACGCCCGCCTGGCGCGCGGATGCGGTAACCGTCCCGATGCTAGAGAAGTGCTTCAAGTAAACGTTCTGTTTCAGCCAGGTCTCGCGTTCCTTAGGAGTGAAGTCCTCAAAGCGCAATTCCAGCTCATATTCCAGTTCCTCAGCCTCCTCCTCAGAGGGGATGCCGAGTTCGTCGAGTCCGAGTTCTTTGTAATAGTTCATGTGTTCTATGTTAGGAGTCGGATGGACGCTTGTCAAAAGCGGGATTTTGCGTCCGTTATGTATGGGGAGAGAAAGTAGAAAGTATTGCGTAGAAAGAAGAGAGTTGGATTGGCGGCGGCGGAGGGCGCAGAGGGGAATTAGGGGATTCCGGGAGTTTGGATCAGGCTCCACGCAGGAATGACGGGGTTGGTGTAGGGGGAATCGCCCTTGGACGGGTTCAGGGTGAGGAGGACTGACTGTAGAGGACGCTGGGAGCGCGGAGAGGGTCGATGGGGTATTATGGCGGCGACGTTTGGGAGGGGGATTGTGTGGTGGGGAGTGCCCCCTTCCTTAGTCCTTCCCCCACGGGGGGAAGGTTAGCAAAATTAAAGAGGAGTCCTTCCCACGGCGGGGGAAGGATAGTGATACTGGGGGGAGAGCCCCCTTCCTTAGTCCTTCCCCCACGGGGGGAAGGATAGAAATCTTAGAGAGGAGTCCTTTCCCTGGCGGGGGAAGGGTAGAAATCTTAGAGAGGAGTCCTTTCCATGGCGGGGGGAGGATAGTGATTTTAGGAAGGCTAGAAAACTCTGGAGGAGGAGTAGATTATGGCGCGTGAGCAGCTTCGGTTTCTGGTGGTGATGGCCCATCCGCATGACTTTACGCACGTGGCAGGCACGTGCGGGGTACAAACGGGACTGGGCGACGAGGTGATCTGGGTGTCTATGACGTCAGGCAGGATGACCCACAACGAGCGTTTGGCCGACGAGTTGAAGAAGCCCGAAAGCGAGCAGGACCCGGCAATTGTGAACCAGACGGCGGAGAGCTATGCGGCCGAGAAGGCGGCGGAGCTCAAGCAGGTCGGGGCACTGTTCGGCGTGACGGACGTACGAGTTCTCGAATTCACGGACAAGCCGTTCGTGGTGGAACGACAGCCGGACTCCATCGAGGCGATGCGTGAGCTGATCCTGGAGACCCGTCCGCACGTGATACTGGCGCAGAGTCCGTTCGTCGACGGGCATCACGGCATGGCGTCGGCCACAAAGAACGACCATACGGAGACCGGAATGGCCACGATGGAGGCCAAGCTGCTGGCGCAGCTGCCTCGATACGGCCAGCGCACGGCGCCGTATACGGTGCCGGCAACGTACTTCCCCGGAGTGTACTTCGCGCGTGAGTACTGGGACTTCGCCGTGGACGTGACGGACCAAATCGACGCGCGCAAGAAGGCCGAGGCGATGTACAAGTCGCAGGGTCACAACGAGGAGTACGGGGCGCGGAGGGTGGAGTTATCCGTGGGCCATCAAGGCATGTCGTCCGGCGTCCCGTACGCCGAGGGGTTCGTGCAGGAGAGCGCGCCGACGGTGCCGCATATCGATCTGTCTCCCTACACGCTCCGCAAGGGGACGGAGACGCGGGCGGACACGATGAATGTGATTGCGGGTAAGAGGTAGGGCCCATTCGTTGTGTCTCCCCTCCGGCGGGGGCAAACCCTCACCCCAACCCTCGTATCTGAGTACGGGGCGGGCTCTCTCCCACGGCGGGGGCAGAACCCTCACCCCAACCCTCTCCCACGACGGGAGAGGGGGTATGCTCCGGCGACGGGAGAGGGGGGCTGCATTCACCAGAACACAACCTTGGCACTGTCATTCTGAGCGGAGCGCAGCGAAGTCGAAGAATCTAAAGTGTCTGTCACAAGGTAGAACTGACATAAGGGGCATTTGCGCTGTTTTCGCTCTTGGTCACGATACAAGCGCACCGCTGGCTGACCGCTCTTGCGATTATGGATTTTAGATTCCTCGCTCCACTCGGAATGACAGAGATACGGGCCTGGATCATTGCTACAAATCCGTTTTACCTACCCCTGTCAGCCCACGACAGGAGAGGGGGTTGCTCCGCCGGGGAAACGAAAGAGGGGCAGGTTTGAAACCTGCCCCTACCTGGTTTGCGGCGGATTACGCCCATGCGGACTTAGCTCGTCGGGACGGGCTCCATGGGGAGCTTTTGCTCTTCCATCTCGGCGAGGGCACGGTTGAGGGCGTTCATGTAGGCCCTGGCGCTGGCGACGATGATGTCGGTGTCGGAGCCGCGTCCGACGAAGGAGGTGCCCTTCTGCCGGATGCGGATGGTGACGTCGCCCAGTGAGTCGACACCCTCCGTGACGGCGTCGACTCGGAACTCGGTCAGGGTGTTTGGGACGCCGACGATGCGGTTGATGGCCTGGTAGACGGCGTCGACGGGTCCGGCTCCTGTGGCAGCGTCGGTAACGGTCTCGCCGTCCGGGTTGATGAGCTGGACTGTGGCCGTGGGGATTTCTCCGTTGCCGCAGGTGACCTGCACGCGCTCCATCTTGTAGACCTGCACAACGTCCTGGCGGCGGCGCTGCATGGACATGAGGGACATGAGGTCTGCGTCGGTCACCTCGCGCTTGCGGTCTGCCAGTTCCTTGAAGGCCTGAAACGCCAGGTCGAGCTGCGACTGATCGAGGGTGAAGCCCAGTTCCTCGAGACGGGAGCGTAGACCGGCGCGTCCGCTCAGCTTGCCCAGCACGAGACTACTGCTCGGCCATCCGACGGTATGCGGGTCCATTATCTCGAAGGTGGTGCGGGACTTGATGACGCCGTCCTGGTGGATGCCGGAGGCGTGCCGGAAGGCGTTCGCGCCGACGATGGCCTTGTTGGGCTGGACGGGGAATCCGGTGATGTCGCTAACGAGCCGGCTCGTGCGGTAGATCTGGCGGGTGTCGATGTTGGTGGTCACTCCGAGGGCGTCGCCACGGGTCTCGATGGTCATGATGACCTCTTCGAGGGAGGCGTTGCCCGCGCGCTCGCCGAGGCCATTGATGCAGCCCTCCACCTGCCGGGCACCCTCGATGACGGCCGCAATGCTGTTCGGCGCGGCGTTTCCGAGGTCGTTGTGGCAATGGACGCTGATGATGGCCTTGTCGATGTTGGGGACGTTCTCCTTGATGAGACGAATGCGCTCAGCGAACTCGGACGGCAGGGCGTAGCCGACGGTATCCGGGATGTTGACCGTGGTCGCCCCGGCGCTTATGCAGGCTTCGAGCATCCGGTACAGGTACTCGATGT
>JAPOPA010000085.1 GCA_026713145.1 Chloroflexota bacterium | reverse complement strand
GGACTGTTCCGCTCGTGCGAATTGTCCTACTGATAGCGAAGCTCTGTACTCTGTAATTATCTCCCTCCACGGACGCTAGTCCCGCAGACCGCAACAATCTGCCGCGTCCTATCAATCGTTTCCTGTGTTCCCGGCCCTTAGCCTATTTCGGCTTGACGTAATAGTACATATGACCTATTATAACCTCAGTGGAGTTCCCGCCCAGGTTCACTATATTCGCCCCGCAGGCGATGGGGAAAACGCAAGACTTCAGGTTCTGTCAGGAAATGTCAGGTCAAACAAGACCCCCCTAACACCGGAATACGCGTTTGACTGAAAATCCCGATCCCCGACTCGTCCCGGCTTGCCAACCGAATACTCGCTCACTTCCCTCTTCCCACAGCCCGCCCTAAACAAGAATTTCTTTTCGGGCACTCCGCCGAACGGCTATAATGCTTGCCTGTCCCCACACCCAAACGCAGAGGATTTTCGATGTACAAAATTGGAACGATACCCGGAGACGGCACAGGGCCTGAAGTCACCGACGAGGCATTGAAGGTGCTGGCGGCAGTCGCCGAAAAGAACGACATCGACTATGAAGTGGTCGAGTACGACATCGGCGGCGAGCGCTACAAGAGGACGGGAGAGATCCTGCCCGACTCCGTGCGCGACGAGCTCGGCACTCTGGACGTGGCCTTCCTCGGAGCCATCGGCCACCCTGACGTCACGCCGGGCATCCTCGAAAAGGGTATCCTGCTGACGCTTAGGTTTCACTACGAAATGTACATCAACCTGCGCCCAGTCAAGTTGTACCCCGGAGTTTGGACCCCCATCAAGGACAAGGGACCGGAGGACATCGACTTCGTCGTAGTGCGCGAGAATACCGAGGGCATCTACAAGGGTCTCGGCGAGTTTCAGCACAAGGGGACGCCTGACGAGATCGCCATCCAGATTTCGGAGAACTCCCGCAAGGGCGTCGAGCGATGCGTCCGATACGCCTTCGATCTTGCCCAGACTCGCGACCGAAAAGAACTAACCCTCGTAGGCAAGACCAACGTCCTCACCTACGCGATGGATCTGTGGGAGCGCACGTTCCACGAGGTTGGCGAGGAGTATCCGGACGTGAAGCTCGACTACGCCCACGTCGACGCGACGTGTATGTGGCTGGTCAAGAACCCGGAGTGGTTCGACGTGATCGTCACCGACAACCTGTTCGGCGACATCATCACCGACCTTGCCGCGATGATTCAGGGCGGACTCGGCATCGCAGCAGGTGGGAATATCCGACCGGGTGGCTTCTCGATGTTTGAGCCTATGGGAGGCTCCGCCCCGAAGTATGCAGGGAAGGGCGTCATCAATCCACTGGCCGCGATCGGCGCTATGGGCATGATGCTGGACTTCCTCGGCGAGAAGACCGCAGCCAAGCAGGTCGAGAGCGCGATCATGTCGGTCACGTCCGAGAAGCTCGAAAGCCTGAGCGCGGGACGTATGGGTTACTCGACCTCCGAAGTAGGCGACTTGGTCACAAGCTACCTGTAATCAGGTCGCCCATCTGCCGCGTGCCTATCACCTCGCCGCCGCCTCGGGCGAGGTCCGGCGTGCAGTAGCCCTCCGACAGGACGCCTTCGACGGCGCGCTCGACCGCGTCGGCCTCCTCTGCGAGGCCCAGCGAGTACCTCAGCATCATCGATGTGCTATAGATGGCCCCGACGGGGTTCGCAATTCCTTGACCCGCGATATCCGGGGCGCTGCCGTGCACCGGCTCGTACAGACCAAACAGACGCTTCCCACTACCGTCGACGCCAGGCGGTTCCGCCAGGCTCGCGGACGGCAGCATTCCCAGCGACCCGGTCAGCATGGCGGCCTCGTCCGACAGCAGGTCGCCAAAGATGTTGTTCGCCACGATCACGTCGAATCGGGCAGGGTTGCGGAGCAGCTGCATGGCGAGATTGTCCGCCAGGATGTGCTCCAACTCGACATCGGGATACTCGTTGCCGATCTCTGTGGCGACCTCCCGCCACAGACGCGACGACTCCATCACATTGAATTTGTCCGTGGAAACCAGTTTCCGACGGCGGCTGCGCGCCAGCTCGAACCCCACCCTGACTACACGCGCGATCTCCTCCTCGCTGTACTTCAGCGTGTCCATGCCCCGCCGCTTGCCCGTCTTGGTAGACCAGCGCTTCTTGGGCTTCGAGAAGTACAGTCCCCCGATCAGCTCGCGAAGGACGATCAGATCGACGCCTTCGAGGTACTCGGGCTTCAGTGAGCTTGCCGCATAGAGCGCGGGATGCGACTTGGCCGGGCGGATGTTGGCAAACAGCCCAAACTCGCGCCGAATTCTGAGGATGCCCTGCTCGGGGCGCTCTTGGGCATCACTCACGTCCCACTTCGGGCCGCCCGCCGCGCCGAACAGCACCGCGTCGACGTTGTGGCAGGCCTCCAGAGTCTCGTCGGGCAGTGCCGTGCCGTACCGGTCGATTGCGGTGCCGCCGATAGGCCCCGACCGCACATCGAACCGGTGCCCGAATCGTTCGCCAACAGCCTCCAATACCTTGACCGACTCGCCGATGACCTCCGGCCCAATTCCGTCCCCGGGCAAGACTGCAATTTTGCACTCCAACGCTTCCTCCCACGTGTGTCGCACTAATAGAATTGGTCGGGTATATTATATCGGAACGCAAGGTGCGCTAGCCCGCCAAGACAAGGAATGCTAACAGTGAGAAGGCCATGACGGTAACAACGGATGCTGTCATCATCGGCGGCGGGGTCATGGGGACGAGCATCCTCTACAACCTCGTGTCGCGCGGCGTGCGCTCTCCCCTCCTGCTGGAGAGGGACACGCTCGGCTCCGGCTCCACTGGGCGGTCATCAGGCGCCGTGAGGATGCACTACTCCACGACTGTCAACGCCCATCTCGCATGGGAGAGTTTGAAGATATTCCGAAACTGGGACGATGCCGTCGGGGGAGGAGACTGCGGGTTTGTGCATACGGGCTACATGGTATTCGTGCCTGAGGAGTCGCATGAAGGGCTCCAACACAACATAGCCCTGCAGCAGGCCGTCGGCATCGAGACTGAGATCATCTCGAAGGAGGAAGCCCGGGAGCTTGCACCAGCCTTCGACTACGCCGACGGCGAGTCCTATGCATGGGAGCCGCAATCAGGGCACGCCGACCCCTCCGGTACAGCGATGGCTTACGCAGCGCGCTCACGGGAGATGGGAGCCGAGATAGTCCTCGAGTCACCCGTCACCGACGTGGAAATCGAAAACGGCAGGGTAGTAGCCGTGCACACCGGCACGGAGCGGTACGAAGCGCCGATCGTCGTGATCGCCACGGGTCCTTGGTCGGGACGATTCATGGCCGGACTCGGCTACGATCTCCCCTTGGAGGCAACTCGCCACGAAGTATTCCTCATACGCAGGCCCATGGACAAGCTACCCTTCCACCCCGGCGGCGGCGACATGGCGAACTTGACCTACTTCCGCCCGGAAGGGTCCGATCTCACTCTGGTTGGGAACGGGAATGCCGAAGACGTTGCCGCCCCCGACGACTACAGTCCGACCATCCACGCCGACCACCTCGAGGACGTTTGGCTGCGCCTCGCGAGGCGAATCCCTGACATCGCCGAAGGAGAATTGTTCACGGGATATGCCGGCCTGTACACGTCTACGCCGGACTTGCATCCCATTATCGACCAAGTGGAAGGGATAGAGGGCCTCTACCTCTGTACCGGGTTTTCCGGCCACGGCTTCAAGCTTGCCCCCGCAATTGGCGTCTGCATGGCGGAGATGATTCTGGACGGCGAGTCGAAGCTGGTAGACTTCACGCCCTTGCGAATGTCCCGGTTCGCGGAGGATGACCTCAATACCACAACCTACAAGTTCAAGGTGATAGCATAGGACTCGGCAGTTCCGCACTCTTCTGAACGGAGGGGACTCATGAGAAGTTCTCCATGCTCGAACGTTAGCACTCTTGCTCTCGTCGGAATTCTTCTGATCGTAGCGGTCACAGGAGCATGCGCCGAGCAGGAGTCACCTCTCTTCCTTGGGGACCGTGCTACGCCGACCTCCACTCCAACCGTACATGAGCTTGCGCAGGCCGCCGCCGACGCAACTGCCACGCCAACAGCCGTCCCCCTGCCGACGTCGGTCCCCGTCGTTGTACCGACCGCGCCCACAGCCCCTGCCGCAATTCCCACAGAGCCGCCGACTTCAACTCCGGAGCCAACTGCCACTTCTGTTCCGGCAGGACAGACACCCGAACCAACCTCGGTTCAGGCGGGACAGACCCAGGAGCCCGCAACACCAACAACCACTCCTGCGCCACCGCCGACGGCCACTGCCGTGCCAGAGCCAACCGCGCCACAGGCCATGGCCGTGGGTCCGACCCACACGCCCGTGCCGTTGCCGGAAGACTACAGTCTCAGAACTCACGGGCCGCCAACCGAAGAGCTAATTAAGTTCGCGCAGTGGGATGAGAACCGAGTCAAGCTCGCCAATTGGGTCGCGGGTTACGTCGTTGCTCATGGACTCGATCACCCCGTTCGCGTAGTCGAGATACAGCCGGAAGAATACAAGGATCGGTTGCCTCACTCCGACGTTGACATCGTCATGGAGGCTGATCCCGCCTGGGCGAAGCCCTATGCGGACGTGGGAATCCTCGTATTGCTTGGGCCACTTTCCGATGCGAGCCCAGATACCGTGATCGCGGTAAATGCGAGCATATGGAGTCGCGCTCCAAGGGTGGGCCAGTTCCTCGAACAGTACGAATGGAACGGCGAGCAATTGACCTCCGAATCCGCGAATATTAGGGGAGGCCGTATCGCCATACGTGAGAACATCATCGGCCTCGCATTCATTAAAGATAACAAGCCAATTTGGGACGGTTGGATCGGTGCTGATATTGCAGCGCGCGTCGAAACGGCTGTCGCCGACGGCAAGGTTGGCCACTGCCGAAAGTTCGAGGAGCGACAGACGCCCGGAAGCGTAACGAGGGTATGCGTTGACGATCCGAGCAAAGCAACCTGTCCTGGTTGTCAGTAACGACTTGTTCGTTCCCAATCACCTTGGACAGTCATGGGAAGCGGGCATGATGTACGGTGCCTCGGCTGAAAGCGTGCGCCGAATCGCTACTTGACTACCAGGTTTGCAAGCCTGCCCGGAACCTAGATGGAGATTGACAATAGTAGGGTTGTGGACGAGCGCACTGCCACCGAGCGATACGAAGCGTCGATCGCAGAGATTGCCACGGGCCCCTGGTCTGGACGCTTTATGACCCGTCTCGGCTACGGTCTCCAACTGGAAGCCACTCGACACGAGATGTTACTCATACGTAGGCTGGAGGACAGACTGCTCTTCCATCCCGGTGGTGGCAACATGGCAAACCCGCCCCACTTCCGCCCTGAAGGCTCCGATCTCACTCTCGTCGGTAACTGCAAAGGGGAGGATGTCCCCGATCCCGACAACTACAGCCCGACCATCCACGCCGACCGCCTCGAGGACGTGTGGTGGCGGTTGGCTCGGCGAATTCCCGACATAGCCGACGGCGAGTTATTCACAGGGTACGCCGGACTCAGCTTCAAGCTGACCCCTGCCGATCGGTATCTGCGTAGCGCAGGTGATACTGTGCGGTGAGTCGAAGCTGGTAGACTTCACGCCATTGCGGACGTCCCGGTTCGCCGATGGCGAACCAAATGCCACAACATACAAGTTCAAGGTGATAGCATAGGCTTCGGCAATTCTGGCAAAACACCCTACAATCTCTGACGGAGGGGACTCATGAATCCTGCACAACGCCCGATCGTATCCGCTCTTGCCCTCGCCGGAATTCTCTTGGTCGTGGCAGTGACAGTAGCATGTTCCGAGCAAGAATCGCCCCTCATCGTCGGTGACCGAGCCACGCCCACCTCCACTCCAACCTCTGACGAGTTGGTCCAAGCTGCTGCAGTTGCAACCGCGACACCAACTCCTGTCCCCTT
>JAPOPA010000086.1 GCA_026713145.1 Chloroflexota bacterium | reverse complement strand
TGCGGAGCGCGCGATGGCCGACGGGTTCCGGCCCGGCAACATCAGCAGCGATCTGCACCTCTACAACGTCGAGGGGCCGGTCTTCGATCAGGTGACCACGATATCGAAGCTCATGTGGCTGGGAATGTCGTTGTATGACGTCATCGCTTTGACGACAGCCGAGACGGCCAAGACGATGGGAGTCCAGGATCGCTTGGGCACCCTGAAAACCGGCGCCGTCGGAGACGCCACGATCACTCGTATCGACGAAGGATCGTTCAAGCTCACCGACTCGTTCGGACGCTCGGTCACATCTCGCAGCAGGCTGACGCATGTCGCCACCGTAAAGAGCGGTCGACTCTACAAACCGTGGCTCCGTGGCACATAGATACGACCTCATAGTATCGGGCGGTCGCGTCATCGACTCTTCTCAGGGAATAGACGACGTGCGCGACGTGGCATTGTCCGACGGGAAAGTCGCTTTAGTCGCCGAATACATCACTGCAGAACAGGCACGGGACGCTATAGACGCCGCTGGCACGATCGTCACGCCAGGACTCATAGACCTCCACACGCACGACTTCTGGGGCGCCTCTCACTATGGAGTCGCCCCCGACACCGTACACATCGCCAAGGGGGTCACGACGGTTGTGGACGCCGGGTCGGCGGGCGCGCTCACGTTCCCCGCCTT
Source organism: Chloroflexota bacterium (assembly GCA_026713145.1). GTDB lineage: Bacteria > Chloroflexota > Dehalococcoidia > Lucifugimonadales > VXLM01 > VXLM01. The sequence continues at coordinate 6,161 of JAPOPA010000086.1, read as the reverse complement.
TCGAAGGTATGTCATCGACCGCGCCCAGACGCGCATTTATGCAATGCTCAACATTTCCGCGATGGGAATGGTGTTGGGGTACGCGGGTCTCGAAGACACTCGCTGGGCGAATGTCGAAGAGGCGGTGCGTGTCGGGCGGGAGCATCGTGACATCGTTCTTGGCGTGAAGGCCCGGATACCTCCCCTGCCCACCCAGAGCTATCGAGGAGTGCTCAGGCGCGCTATCGAAGCGGCGGAAGGGATGGATGGCATCTTCATGCTGCATCTCGGTGGCACGAGCATCCCTGTCGCGGAGCGTTTGAACGTGCTTCGTCCGGGCGACGTCCTGACTCACTCGTTCAGGCATAGCCCCGGCGGCAACGGCATTCTGGACTCCGAAGGTAAGGTCCTAGAAGAGGCATGGACGGCAAAGGAGCGTGGGGGCGTCTTTGACGTTGGCCACGGCAAGGCCAGCTTCTCGTTCGAGACGATGGAACACGCCATGGCCCAGGGGTTCTTCCCCGACACCATCAGCAGCGATCTCCACATCGGAAACGTAGATAGGACGGTCTACGACCTACTCACAACGCTCTCGAAGTTCCTTCAGCTGGGGATGACGTTGGACGAGGTCATTCGGCTGGGCACCGAAGCGCCTTCGCGAGTAATCGGCAAGTCCGAAGAGTTGGGGACGCTAAGACCGGGCGCAGTGGGCGATGTTACGATCTCCAAGCTGGAAGAGGGGCGATTCGAACTGAGCGACTCAGGAGGCCGGCGGATTGTGGAGGCGACGCACCGGTTGACCCACGTCCAGACTATCAAGGGTGGCCGGGTATACCGTCCCTACCTTGCATGAGGCCCGCTAGGTCGTGATGATCCGCTCGGCACTTCCCTGATCGACGTAGCTCGTCTTGCCTACACTTGTTACCGTAATCTCCTGCCGATAAAGGGCGTGACCGAGCTGGCGCTCTGCGCAGAACGTCTGGGTACTCGACGTTACCGAATCGGGGTCCGGCCCGTCGGCTAGCGCCTCCTCCAATATCCGACCGTCCATGGTCTCGCCGCCGGGCAAGCCAAGTATCTTGAGCGCCGTCGGGGCGAGGTCGACGTTTCCGGTCGGAGAACCCACTTGGGTGCCGCTCTTAAAGCTGGGGCCACCTGCAATCAAGGTATTTCGCATTTCATGTTTACTGAGGGAGCCGTGATCGCCTTGACCGACGGGCTGGCCTGCCGTATGCGCAAAGCCAGGCACGCCCGCCGCGTTCGGCTCGGAGTCCCACGTGAAGGACATCGTCAGATCAGGCGAACGTTCCCCCTCCTGCCCCACGAGCCGCGCAGGGAGAGTACCTTCAATGCCTCCGTGGGGACTGGGTACAGTGATAGCACCGCACCAGGGCTGCCGCATCAGCCACTCGGCAAGGCGGTCGACTGCATTCGTGTCCCTATCGGGAATCCAGAACAGGACCGAGGCCCCATTGGTCCCAAGAACAACCGGAACAGGGCACTCGTGCTTGACGAGAGACTCGATGCCGATCAGACCCCGCGACGTCGAGTAGCCGTGGTCGGACACGACCATGATGTCAGTCTCGTTCCGACGTCCGCCATTTTCCAGGTGTCCGATCACCTTGCCAAACGCGTTGTCGGCAACGGTCAACGCTTCCTTCCCGTGCTCCGAGTTCACCCCGGCGGCGTGCTGAGCATGGTCGGGCTCGTCGCTCCAGTAGATGGCGAGGTCGCAATCGTCCAGGACATACTCGGTGAGGACGCGCGACGCGTATTCATTGCGCCCATAGTCGGGATGGGTCCGTTCCCCCCACTCGCCGAAACGCTCGACAATTTCGGCGCCAAGCCCTTCCGGGATCGTGAACTCCGGATGGATGCTCCGGCCATGCCCCGCGGTGGGCTTCGGATTATGGACGAACGTGTTGCCGCTGGAGCCCGTGCCCACGGTGACGAACCGCTTTCCGTGACCGGAAATGATCTCGGCAAGCGTCGGACGAAAGAGCAGCCGTCCGGTCTTCTCGACGACGGTCATCAATTCGTCCACAAGCGCCGAGAACGCGCGGGTGCTGTCGTACTCACGGATGACGAGCGTGTTGCCAACGAGACCGTGCCTGCCGGGATAGCACCCCGTCATGATGCTGGCGGCATTTACCCGAGTCACCGACGGGTACACCGGGTGGTGATTCTCAAAGAACACGCCGCCGTCCGCGAACGCTGCAAGGTTCGGCATCAATTCCTCGGTCACTTGCGACGGCTGGAGACCGTCAATAGCGAAAAAAAGTACGGAAGGCAACGTGGCATACTCCTCGAAGGCTGAACTTGAACGGGTGACCGAGCACGCAGGAATGGGCACGTATTCGCGCTCGGAAGACCTATGGTAGGATACCGAAAAACTCAGAGGAGCGCGATATGTCCAATCTGCCGACGGCGGTGCTGGGACGAACGGGGCTTGAGGTTACGCGGCTGGGGTACGGAGCGATGGAGCTGCGCTCGGACGATGGCGACCGCGCCGTAAGCGACGAGCACTCCACCACGGTGCTGAACGCGGTGCTCGACGCGGGGATCAACTTCATCGACACTGCCGTCTGCTACGGCTTGAGCGAGGAACGCATAGGCAAGGCAATCGCGCACAGGCGCGATGAGTACTTCATCGCAACCAAGTGCGGATGTCCGGCGGCACCCACCGCGCTCGAGGTCGGTGGAAACGACTACGGCCATGAGAATATGGAGGCCGGTGTCGATCAGAGCCTCAGGCGCATGAAGACCGACCACCTCGATATCCTTCAGTTTCACGGTACGCCCGCAAAGTCGGTCCTTGAGGAGCACGACGCCATCGACACGCTGCAGAGACTCAGAGATAAGGGGAAGATCCGTTTCATCGCCTCGTCTTCGTCCATCCCGAACATTCGAGACCATATCGAAATGGGAGTGTTCGACGCGTTCCAAATTCCCTACTCCGCCCTCAGCCGTTCGCACGAGGGGGTCATAGCACAGTCTGCTGGAGTGGGAATCGGCACCATTATTCGCGGTGGCGTCGCGAAGGGCGAGCCCGGCGTGTCAGGCGTGTCACGAGGTGAGTCGTGGAATACGTTCGAAGACGCCTGCCTCGGCGATCTCCTCGAACAGGGCGAGAGCAAGACGGCCTTCATCCTACGTTTCACCCTGGCGCATCCCGACATGCATACGACTATCGTAGGCACCCAGAACATTGACCACCTCGAAGAGAACGTCAGGGTGGCAACCATGAACGGCCCTCTCCCAGGCGACGTGTACGCCGAGGCCAAGCGACGCCTCGACGGTGTAGGCGAGACCTCGGAGGACTGACATGGGCAAGGCGCGAATGGGGGTGATCGGCGCGGGTTGGTGGGCCACCCAGTTCCATATTCCCAGCCTCAAGACTTACGAGAACGCCGAGCTTGTCGGGATCGCCGACCTCAAAGAGGACAAGCTGGCCAAAGCCGCCGACTACTACGACATCGACAACCGGTACACCGACCACCGGGAACTGCTGGCCTCAGGAATCGACGGAGTGGTCATCGCCGTCCAGCACGCCTACCACTACGAGGTCGCACGTGACGCGCTCGACGCCGGCGTCAGCGTTATGGTCGAGAAACCGATGACCCTCCGCGCGGACGAGGCATGGGACCTGGTTGAGCGAGCCGATAAGAACGGTCTGCACTTGATGGTCGGCTACACGTTCCACTTCACGCGACACGCCAAGGCAGCGCGCGACATTGTGCAGTCGGGCAGACTTGGCGAAATACAGTTTGTGTCCGGCATATTCGCCTCGATGGTCGAGTCCTACCTGCGTGGAAACCCCGACGACTACGCCGATGTGTTCAAATTCCCGGTCACCGGACCGGATCCGTCAACCTACTCAGACCCCACCTTCGCAGGAGGGGGTCAGGGCATGGTGCAGGTCACCCACCCGATGGGCATGGCGCTCTGGGTGACAGGACTACACACGGTCGATGTGTCCGGATTCGTGGAGAATTTCGACTTGGAGGTCGATCTCGCCGACGCATTCGGCTTCAGGCTGAACAACGGCGCGGTCGGAGTCATGGGTTCGACCGGCAGTGTGCGCCCCAACCAGCCGCAGCTACAGGTCAATACCTACTACGGGACGAAGGGTTTTATCAGGCAGGACCTCGTCAACGGGCGGTTGAGCGTCTACTACCATGACGGTACATCCGAGGTCTTTTCAGACCTCGTCGAGGAGGAAGTCTACCCTGCCCACCTCCCCTCTCGGTCGCTTGCCGATCTCATCAACGAGACAGGCGAGAACCGTGCGCCGGGCGAGGTCGGGGCGCGAGTGGTAGAGTTCCTTGAAGCCGGGTACCGTTCGTCCGAAACCGGAGCCGTAATCAAGATCACGCCACGCGGCTAATCACGAGGTAGCGATATGGAGCGTGTAGGCTTTCTCCTGAAGGTCCGAAAGGAACGGATGGCCGAGTACAAGAAGCACCACGAGGCGGTGTGGCCTGAGATGCTCGACGCGCTCAGGCGTCACGGCTGGCACAACTACTCGCTCTTTCTGACGGATGACGGAATGCTGTTTGGCTACTTTGAGGCTACGGACAGCTTTCAGTCCAGCCTCGACGGCATGGCCACTGAGGATGTGAACACGAAATGGCAGAACTTCATGGCCGACTACTTCGAAGACTTGCCCGGCCTGCCGGACGAGAGCATGGTTCAACTGGAGCAGGTATTCTATCTGGAGTGACGCACGTGTCGCAGTATAATGCCTAGCTGGAAAACGCTTGGCGCAGGGTGTTTCACAGTCCTGGCACTGGTTGTCGCTTCGGGAGGGTGTGTCACCTCCTTCGTTTTCTTCGCCCAGGCGATTGAGGAGGAAACAAGGCCAAACAATGCGCTGATCGTCTTCGCGCTGACTATCATTGTGGGAAGCCTGCTGATCGTAGCTGCGCGGGCTATTTCCAAGGACCCTGAAGAGTAACTGGAGTGCCTATGCAAAAGCCGGAGTTCGTCGATACCCACGTTCACTTCTACGATATGCAGCACCCGGAGCTGGTGTATGCACACTGGGGGCCCGACGTCGACCACCCTACCCTCGGCACCCAGATGCGCAAGCTCGGGGAACGCAACTTCGTGGCCGAGGACTACATCGAGCTCACCCGTCCCTCGAACGTCGTCAAGGCCGTCCACGTCCAGGCCGCCATCGGCTCGCCCAATCCCGTAAAGGAGACTGAGTGGCTCCAGGAGGCGGCGGGCCGAACGGGGTTCCCCCACGGCATCATCGCGTTCACCGAACTTTCCGCGCCCGATGCCGAGACGGTGCTTGCGGGACACTGCGAATTCCCAAATGTGCGGGGCATCCGTGACTTCGACTCCGCGGGCCACCTGACCGACTCCCATTTCCTCCAAGGCTTCGGACTGTTGGAAAAGTACGATCTCATTGCCGGCATGAACGTCACGTGGGAGCAGATGGACACCGTCCGGTCGTTGGCCGATAGCCACCCCAACATTCGCATGGTGATCGACCACACCGGCGGCCCGTGGGGGCGCGAGCCCGAATACCTTGAAGCCTGGCGGCGCGGCATGGCCACCGTCGCGGGGGCTGACAACGTGTGGTGCAAGATTTCAGGGCTCGGCATGACCGATCACGACTGGACCGTCGACACGATCAGGCCCTTCGTCCTCTACTGCATCGAGGCCTTTGGTACCGAGCGCTGCTTCTTCGGAACGAACTGGCCCGTCGACAGCCTCTGGAGCGAGTATGCAGACGTTGTCGACGCCTACACGGAGATCATTTCAGGGTTCAGCGCGGACGAGCGAGAGCGCCTCTTCGTCAAGAACGCGGAGAGGCTATACCGTATCTGACAGGTCGTACTTGTAGGCCATCACGGTCAAGTCCGGCCGGGGGTGGAAGTCGAATTCCGGCACCCGCACGAATCCCATCCCCTCGTACATGCCCTGAGCTAGCGTCATATAGGGCGTCGTGTGCAGCGCGAACGCGGCAGCGTTCTGGTCGCGTGAACGGCGAATGCACTCCTCAACGAGCGCCTTGCCAATGCCTCGTCCCCGTCGTTCGGGCAACACTGCGATGAGCCGAACCCCCGTCCACTCTCGCGGCCACCCCGACTGTGTCCGCTTGACCCGTGCCGGATAGAACGTCGCGGACCCGACGATTTCCCCGTCCTCGACCGCGATGAGCAGCTCCG
>JAPOPA010000138.1 GCA_026713145.1 Chloroflexota bacterium | reverse complement strand
CCATATTGCCGTCATCGCCGCGTCACAGGGCGGGTACGCCGCTTGTGTCGCGCTCGACCCAGACCCACCGCCGGATAGGGTGGACGAGTCGGTGGAAATGGTCTACGGCCTGCAAACGCCTGAGGAGATCGGTTACAAGCTGGCCGGTGACCCACGCCTCTTGCCGCACATGCCTGACCTCACGACTGAGGAGCGACGTATAGCCCAGTCGTCCCTGTGCGATGAGTCTTTGTTGATGCAGAGTCAGCGGACGAAGGGAATTCTCATTGAGCTGATGCCGTGTCCGATGCTCGAAGTCCTGGGTGGACTCGACGACTACTATCCGACCGAGCCAAGCTATCACGGCGTGGGACTAGCCGGCGACCAGATTTACGTTGGAGACTCCTCCCACTGGGGCCTGGTACTCAGTCGCCGGGTGCTGGCAACGCTGCTGCCTCAGGTGCTGGACTGGCTGAACAGCAACGTGTGATCTGCTGGCCCAGTTGGTTAGTTGACGCAGTTGTCGTTCCCGCCGTCGGGAATACACTTGCGGTTGATGAGGCCGGTCTTGCCCTCGTCGATTGCGGTCTGGACGGCATCCCCTGCTTCAGCATCGATCCATTGTGTCCAGATCTCGCCGTTCTCCTTGAAATACTTTACGCCTACGACGTTCGGTCTCATGCCGATGCGTCCACCTGTAATACGTGAGGCAAGTGACTCAACCGTATCGTCGCCCGGAACGAAGCTCCCTAGAAACTCGATAATGTCTCGCGAGGCGTCTTGGAGGGCCGGACTTGCTCCGATCCTCAAGTCCGATTCACTCTGATATAGAGTGCCAATATTGAGAATGCCCGCGTCGGCACCGGTAGTTTTGTACCATTCCTCGTCCATCCACAGGACGAGGTGAACGTCGCCTGCCAAGAGCGCGTCTCCATAGTGCCTGTCCCCGAGGTCGACCAGTTCCACGGCGTGGTCGAATCCGAAGATGATTACATACCCTGCCAGGAAGTTCAGCATCTTGAGCGAATTGTCGTCCCACTCGGCGATCTTGATCGTCTCCCCCTTGCTGATTATGTCGTACTTTTGGGTGATGATCTTTTCCGGTGTCGCGTTGGCTACCGGGACAGGGGTGGGAGTGGGGGTGCCGTGGTAATCGAATGGGAACGGTTCATCTTCCGGAGCGCAAGCGGCCACGGCGAAAGCGAAGACGGCTGCAACTGTGCCGAGAAATGAGTATGCGAGGAGCTTCTGTCTCATGGCGTTTGCGAACTTACCCAACCTCGCTTGTAATTGCCATTGCTGCAGGCGGATACTACCATATATTCATCCGGTCTGAAGTGATGGACGGTAGCACGTATGCCAGGTCACGGCGGGGGAGGGACAAAGACGGGAAAGGGGAGGTTTGTCGAGGGAATACCGGGGATTTTGCCACCCCACTCCCTGATACTGCACAACGACGATGTTAACTCCATGGACTTTGTCGTTGCAGCCCTGTTGAAGAGCGTAGAGCCCTTAGGCAAGGAAGACGCCATTAGCATTATGCTTGAGGCGCACAATACGGGTCGCGCAGTGGTGATAACCTGTCCGCTAGAACACGCCGAGCTATACCGCGACCGTCTCCGGTCGTTTAATCTTGGTGTGACAATTGAGAAGATCTGAGGGGAAAGTGCTACTTAAGGTGGCGTCGTGAAGCCAACCGGGGCGTTTGTACCTTTGGAGGTTATCTGGAAAATGCGGGTAATTTGGGTCGTGGCGATGTTGTCTATGAGCGTGGCGGTGCTTTCCGGGTGTTTGGGGACGAATCAAGAACCGACACCGACACCGATAGTCATTGACTCTGATCCTGATGACCTCATTAGCTTCGCCTTCTCTCCCAACTTCCAGGACGACGGAGTCATATACGTCGGGACCGACCCCGGCGGAGTCTTCCGTTCCTTTGATCATGGCAATACCTGGTCGCGGAGCAACGATGGACTCATCGACGGCGTCGTCAAGGACGTCGTGATGTCGCCGGATTTCCCGAACGACAATACCGTATTTCTCAGCACCGTCCGCAACGGTGTATTTCGCTCCACGAACAGGGGAGACCTCTGGGAACAGACCTCGAAGGGTCTGGAGCGTCGCAGTGTCGCGGCAATCGCGATTTCGCCCGATTATTCGCGGGATCGCACGTTGTTCGCAGGCACGCAATTCCGCGGCATATTCCGCTCGACCAACGGGGGCGACTCCTGGGAGCAGGTTGGAATTCCAAACAGCAACGTGCTTGCCATCGGGATGTCTCCCGAGTACGCGACCGACCGAACCGTCATCGCGGGTACGGGACGGGACGGAGTCTTCCGCTCCGTCGACGGTGGCGAGTCGTGGGAAGAGATAAACCGCGGCCTTGGCAACTTCGAACGAGGGGGGGCAACAGTGGTCCGTTTCTCCCCGGACTATAGTCGAGACCAGACGGTCTTCCTCGGAACCAAGGAGGAGGGGCCGTTCAAGTCGACGAACGGGGGCAACTTCTGGCGTCCCGTCGACGAGGGTCTCACGAGCCTGAAGACCGTGGGGTTCGTCATTTCGCCGAACTTCCGACGAGACGGTCTAGTCTTCATGGCCACACTCAACGGCAATATCTTTGTGTCGAATGACCAGGGCGAGAAGTACGAGAACAATCTGACCAAGGGCCGAACGTTCCGCACGCTCGAGATCTCCCCGAATTTCGCGACCGACGGCACAATGTTCGTGGGCGGGTCGCTGTCCAAGTTGTCACGCACGACCGACGGCGGGTCGACTTGGGAAGACATCGAGATCGAGGTGGAGTAATGACCGCCAATCCTCAAAAGGGAGAATCGCAGGCCGATAGGCGGCTTTCTATCCTCAGCATCGGCGGACATCCGAAGGACGTGGTGTTGTATGCGGGGGGAACGATGGCCCTTCACGTCGAGCGCGGTGACGTGGTGGTCGCGCTGACGCCGACGTACGGAGTCTCCCATCACGAGAAGGCCGTAGCCGCTTCCAAACGAGGCGAGCAGGTGGACATCGAAGCCATCAAACGGGAGCGGATGCGAGAGCTTACGGAGGCGTGCGCAGAGCTTGGGGTAACGGACGTTCGCTGTCTTGGATTTGACGACGACGTGCCTATGGTTGAGCGCCGAATTGTTGAGGGCATCGCCGACGTGATCGTGGATGTCAGACCGGACTTCATCATTACGCACCATCCCAGCGACTCGGTGGTCATGCACGGAGTTACCGGTCAAATGGCGCTCATTGCCTTGGAGACCGCAAGGACCATACGTGAGGGCGGTAAGCCGCCTCATTCCGTGCGGCAGGTCTTCTTTCATACCCAGATCGGCCGGACGAATGTCCTGGAGCAGGATATCCCGCGTATACCCAGTGTCGTCATCGACATAACCCCGACTGTGAGGAAGAAGGCCGCTGCGATGAACCGGTTCGAGTCGCAGCACTATGGGCCCGACAGCCCGTTGCAACGCAAGCTCGGCGAAGTCTTGGACGGTTCCGTTTACGGGATTCACCGCAGGGTGCCGTACGCCGAAACGTTCCTGCCACTCGATTCCAACGTCTACCGCAGCCTCCCATTTTCCGAGTACGAGTTCGAGTTGGACGAGCGCACCCCAGAGGAGGCATACGCAAACATGACTCGGATGCTCCTCGACGACTTCGCGCCCGGGAGCGAAGCGTAGCAAACGGCCCGGCGCGGCGATTAAGGAATCTCTATGCCCCAGGTGTCAGAAGAAACGCGCAGGCAAATCGTCGGTCTCGTCCGAGAGTTCGTGACGAATGATGTGCTGCCCATCGCCTCTCAGTACGACACCGAGGACACCTACCCGCAGGAGCTCGTGCCTACAATGCGCGAGTTGGGACTCTTCGGCATCACGATACCGGAAGAGTACGGCGGCCTTGGTCTCGACCATACGACGATGGCAATGATCTTCGAGGAGTTGAGCAAGGGTTGGATGAGCGTTGCAGGAATCATTGGGACGCACCACGTAATGGCGTCGATCGTCGGCGACTTCGGCACCAACGACCAGAAGGAACGCTTGCTTCCGTCGATGGCGAGCGGTGACATCCGTGGCGCGCTCGGCCTGACAGAGCCGGAGGCGGGCAGTGACGTTCAGAACATCCAAACAACTGCGAAGAGGGACGGGGAGGAGTATGTCCTGAACGGCAGCAAGATGTTCATCACAAACGGCGAACACGGGAACGCCGTTGCCGTCCTCGCGAAGACCGATCCAAACGCGGAACCGCGCTACAGGGGGATTAGCTGCTTCGTAGTGCAGAAGCCGTCCCACGGCTTCTCGGTCGGCCAGCACGTCGACAAGCTCGGCTACAGGGGCCTCGACACCGTGGAGTTGGTGTTCGACAACGTGCAGGTCTCCATCGGCGATCTCGTCGGCGGGCAAGAGGGGCGAGGCTACAGCCAGGTCCTGAGCGCACTGGAGTCGGGCAGGATCAACGTCGCGGCCCGTGCGGTCGGCGTGGCGACGGCGGCGTTCGAGGCGGCCATCAAGTACGCCGGTCAACGTAGAGCGTTCGGCAAGCGGATAGCAGACCACCAGGCCATTGCGACAAAGCTAGCGGATATGGCTACGAAGATCGAGGCTGCACGGCTCCTAACCTCCCAGGCGGCCAGGAAACGAGACGAGGGCGGGCGAGTCGACCTAGAGGCCGGCATGGCAAAGCTCTTTGCATCGGAGGTCTGTGGCGAAGTGACGATGGAGGCCATGCGAATACACGGCGGCTACGGCTACATTAAGGAGGATCCCGTCGAGCGCCATTATCGCGATGCTCCATTGATGATCATCGGCGAGGGCACCAACGAGATCCAAAAGCTCGTAATAGCCCGTAGACTGCTCGACAAGTACGGGGTATAGGACCTCGCAACGGCAACATACTCGCCGAGTGGTTTCAATTCCCCCTATGTCCCGGCGTGAATTACCAGGTCATCAGTGATCCGATCGACACCGGTACAACCGGAGTATGCCATGATCTTGTCGAATTCGGCTCTGAGGATGGAGAGCATCAGCCGCACGCCTTTTTCTCCGTCGTAGGCGAGGCCCCAGTGTACCGGGCGTCCAACGAATACGGCCCGTGCTCCCAGCGCCATCGCGCGAAACACGTCGAGTCCAGATCGTATGCCGGAGTCGAAGAAGACTTCCACCTTGTCTCCCAAGATGTCTACGAACTGGGGCAATAGCTCGATGGACGAGAGACCGCCGTCGAACTGCCGCCCGCCATGCGTCGAAACGATGACGCCGTCTACGCCGTGGTCGAGGCACCTGCGGGCGTCATCCGTCCTCCGGACGCCCTTGAGTACGAGCGGCAATCCGCCCGCCAGCTCACGCAGCCAGTCAAGTCGGTCCCACGTGAGATTTGGCGGTTCCCAGCGTGCAAATTCTTCCCTGTTCGAGAGGTCAGGTCTGCTCCGCAGGTTGGCAAACGATTTGATCTTCGAGGGTATGGATGGTGTCGTAAGCAAGGCGTCCGCCATTGGAAATGGGCCAACGACGTCGACAGTAAGAACGAGGGCGGAGAACCCAGCGGGCTTGAGAAGCGGGAGGTATTCCTCGGTGATGCCGTCGCTGTAGTGAATGTGCTGGAACCAGATCGGCCCGGTTGCTGCCGCCCCAACTTCATCGAACGTGTGGGCCGAACCGGTGGGTAGTGCCATGAGCGTGCCCTCCGCACCAGCCGCCCTCGCCACTGCCAGCTCGCCGTCCGGGTGGCTACCGGTCTGGCCCCCTGCGGGTGCGCACATGACCGGGAATTCGATTCGCTGACCCAGCACTGTTGTGGACAGGTCACGCTTTGTGGTGTCCACCAGCACGGGCGGATTCAAGGCGATTTCGTCGAGCATTGCGCGATTACGGTCGCGAGTCCAGT
>JAPOPA010000087.1 GCA_026713145.1 Chloroflexota bacterium | reverse complement strand
GCATCGAGGGGCAGAAGACCATCAGCATCGAGATCGTGCAGCAGGACGACTGGCAGACCCCCGATTGGGTGATCGTGCCCAGCGGAAATCTCGGCAACATAACGGCCATCGGACTCGGCTTCCAGATAATGCGGGATCTGGGCCTCATCAACAAGCTGCCCCGCCTCGTCGCCGCGCAGGCCGCTGCGGCAGCGCCCCTCTATGACAGCTTCAAGACCGGGTTCAAGGAGTACAGTCCCGTTAACGCGCAGGCCACCCAGGCGACGGCCATCCAGATCGGCAACCCTGTCAGCGCTCCGCGCGCCATTCCCATCCTCCAGGAGTTTGACGGCGTTGTCGAGCAGGCAAGCGAGGACGAACTTTCGCAGGCGGCAGCCCTCGCCGACAGCACAGGCCTCTTCGCCTGTCCCCAGACCGGAGTCGCCCTCGCCGTCCTCATGAAGCTCGCCGAGCGGAACGTGATTTCGCCCAAAGAGCGGGTGGTCGTCATCTCCACCGCAAACGGCCTGAAGTTCCCCGACTTCAAGACCGGTTACCACAGCGAGACGCTCCCCGAAGTGACTGCCAATCTCGCCAACAAGCCCGTCGAACTCCCAGGCGACTACCACGCCGTCGCCGAGGCCATTACCAAGCGCGCTGGGTGACGGTTCCGTCGATCACAATTGTCTGTGATACCATCCCGGCAGTGTCCCGTTTCCATGACTGCTGAAGCCATGAGGAAAGAAGCATGTATTGTTCAAATTGTGGAATCAACAACGACGAGGGTGCGAGGTTCTGCAAGAGCTGTGGTGTGGCGATATCGGATACCGAGAGGCTCGAACAGGAGACAAGCGGCACTCCCGGATATTCCCATAAACCCCCGGTGCCAACAAAAAACAAAGTGGCCGCGGGAGTTCTTGCAATCGTGCTCGGCTGGCTGGGAATTCACAAGTTCTATTTGGGATACATTACGGCTGGGATTCTGCTCATCATCATCACCGTGGTGACCTGCGGAATCGTCGGTCCCATCATTGGCCTGATCGAGGGCATTCTGTACCTGACAAAGACGGATGAGGAGTTCCACGACGCCTACGTGGTGAACAGCAGGAGCTGGTTCTAGCACCATGTACTGCCCAACCTGCGGAAGCAACAACGATGACGGCGCGAAGTTCTGCAGGGCATGCGGCGGGAGTCTCACGCCTGAAACACAAGATGGCCCGCCTCCGCACGTACCGAACCACCTAGTGTGGGCCATCCTCGTGACGATCTTCTGCTGCCTGCCCTTCGGCATCGTCTCCATCGTCTACGCCGCACAGGTCAACGGCTTTGTAGCGGAAGGCAGGTTGGACTCCGCCCGTCAAGCGTCCGAAAATGCGAAGATGTGGGCTTGGATTGCGTTTGCCGTTGGTCTCGTGTCACTTGGCGGATTCGGTGTCTTTTCCCTTGGGAACGGGATCAACCTTCTTTAGCTGAGACGATCTAGAGATATAACCTTGTCAACCGACAGCGAAATAAGAGCACTCACAAGATTCCGGCTTTCGCCGAGAGCCGGATATATCGCCTTGGCAGCAGTGGGCCTCGTCGGCGTAGCCGTGCTGTACACGTTCGACCCGCGCAACTCCGGCACGTACCCCATCTGCCCGTTTCTCGGACTCACCGGTTACCACTGCCCCGGCTGTGGGACGCTCCGCGCGCTCCACCAGCTTCTCCATGGCAATGTCCTCGCCGCCCTGGGCTACAACCCGCTGACGATCCTTTCGCTGCCCTTCATCGCCTACTCATTGGCTGATGGGGCGATGAAGGCCTTTCAAGTCAAGGCGCTACCCAGAATTTTCATCCCACACCAGTACATCTGGGGACTGTTCGTGGGGGTCGTCGCGTTCTGGGTGCTCCGCAACGTTCCGGTCGATCCGCTGACGGTGCTGGCGCCGTAGTTAGCGCTCTTACGCCCCGTACTTCGCCTTTGCGGCCTCGTACTCCTCAGGCGTGTTCAGATCTAGCCGGATAACTGGATCGTCGAACACGACCTCGTTGACCTCGCCGCGATGAACGTCGAACACCTCGCGGACTCCCTGCCCCTCGTCGGTGATCGACTCCAGTTCGCCCCGAAGCGACGCAGAGAATACAAGAGGGTGCCCTCCACGCCCACGGTGCCTCGGCGACGTGATGAGGGCGTCGTTTTCGACGTGCGACTCGACGACTCTCTTGACCACCCACGCGGGACGAGGCTGGTCTACGGCCAGCAAGACGAAATCTGTCGCTCCCGGGTCGGCGGACAGGATACCGCGCAGGACGGAGGTCGTCTTGCCATGCCGGTAGTCCTCATTCAGAACGGAACGGACGCCGTCTCTCGAAACGCGAGGAGCCACAAGCCCGCTCTCGTATCCGAGTACGACGACGACCTCACGCGCTCCCGCTTCGAGAAGGCTTTCAATTTGGAACCGGACGAGCGGGACACCGTGCCATTCGAGCAACGGTTTGGGTTGTCCCATGCGAGTCGATTCGCCCGCTGCGGTCAGGATTGCCGAAATACGTCGGAACACGCTCAGTCTGCGGACGCGACCGGCTCCAGCACCGCCTCTTTCTCGGCGTCGACCTTGCCCTTGATTCTCTGCAGGTGCTTCTCTTCAAGCTTCATGGGCTGACCGGTTCCGCCAAGCCGGAACATCAGGATCTCGGACATTACGCTGACTGCGATCTCCTCCGGCGTACGTGCGCCAACGTCGAGACCGATGGGAGCGCGAAGATCCCTTACACGGTCGAGCGACATGCCCCCGCGCAACAGGTCCTCGTAGATGAGGATCGTCTTGCGCTTGCTGCCGAGCAGCCCGACGTACCGGGCGTTCGTGGCGGCAGCGGCATCGAGCGCGACGTTGTCGTACCTATGGCCGCGCGTTGCAATGACGATGAACGTGTTTGCGTTGACCGGAAGCTCCGGTATAGCCTCCTCCGGCTTTTTCGGGATGATGATGTCGGCTTCGGGAAAGCGCTCGGCGTTGGCAAATTCCCCCCGGTCGTCCGTGATGAACAGCCTGAATCCGAGGGTCTTCGCCAGTGGCGCGATGGACTTGGATACGTGCCCGCCGCCGCAGAGTACTAGCTGAGGGGGGGTC
>JAPOPA010000088.1 GCA_026713145.1 Chloroflexota bacterium | reverse complement strand
TTGTCAGCGAGCGTAATCGTATCTCCCACCGGTGCGTCGCCCACGGCCTTCAAGCCCGTCGCGATGTACCCAACCTGCCCCGCTTCGAGAGCGTTCGCCTCAACCGCGTCGGGACTGAAGTAGCCGAGCTCCAACGCCTGGCTCTCCTTGCCGTTCGACATGATGCGGACGCGACTGTTGGGAAGAATCTCGCCGTCACGGACGCGGACATACGCCACCACGCCCTTGTAGCTGTCGTACTTGGAGTCGAAGATAAGCGCACGGAAGGGCTTTCCCGGTTCACCGATCGGAGGCGGGACTCGCTCGACGACAGCATCGAGCAGTTCGGAGACGCCCGTCCCCGTCTTTCCCGATACGAAGACAAGCTCTTCTCGCTCGAATCCGAACGCCTGCATCACCTCCTCGGCAATGCGTTCAGGCTCCGCTGCGTCAAGATCGACCTTGTTTATCACAGGAATGATCTCAAGGTCATTCTCCAGCGCCAGATACACGTTCGCCAAGGTCTGCGCCTGGATGCCCTGCGTGGCGTCCACCACGAGCAGTGCCCCCTCACAGGCGGCCAGGCTCCGCGACACCTCGTAGGAAAAGTCAACGTGGCCGGGCGTGTCGATCAGGTTCAGCTGGTACGGCTGCCCGTCCCTGCCCTTGTACGACAGACGCACGGCCTGCGCCTTGATCGTGATGCCCCGCTCCCGCTCAAGCTCCATCGAGTCGAGCACCTGCTCGACCATCTCCCGCTCGTCCAGCGCGCCGGTGACTTCGAGCAGCCGATCGGCAAGCGTCGACTTGCCGTGGTCGATGTGCGCGATGATGCAGAAGTTGCGTACGTACCGCGAATCCATACCCTTGATGGTAGCACGGCAACGCCAAGCGGGGAATCGAATTCAGGCGAGGGTATATCGCCCTTCCTTTCTTCTACGCATTACTTTCTTCTTTCTTCCAACCGTCCCCTGCACACCGACCCCAACACGGAGTATGATATGGTCGCACGTTTCGACGCCCAGAAAAGACTACACAAATAACTTGGGAAGGAGACTACACATGGCAATGGCAACGGCAAAGAGCACGGCGAACGCGGTTTGGGAAGGATCGCTTCTGGAGGGAAGCGGAGAGGTAAGCGCTTCCAGCGGCGCGTTCAGCGATCAGGCGGTCTCATGGGCCGCGAGGACCGACCGCGGCATCACGACGACCAGCCCGGAAGAACTGCTAGCATCGTCGCACGCGGCCTGCTACTGCATGGCCCTATCCAACATGCTTACACAAGCCGACACCCCACCCACCAAGCTTGAAGTGAATGCAACGGTCACTTTCGCCCAGCAGGAGGTCGGCTGGAAGGTCGCAAGCAGCTCCCTCACCGTCACCGGCGCCGTCCCCGGAGCGACCGCCGAGAGCTTCCAGGAGGCAGCGGAGGCCGCCAAGGACGGCTGCCCCATCTCCAAGGCCATCGCCGGCAACGTCGACCTCAGCGTCGAGGCTACGCTGGCGTAGCGTTCCACACTCGTATGCGAATCGGGCGGGGCTTCGAGTCCCGTCCCACACATCGTGAAGACCGTTGAGAAGCGTCCAAGCACCTGCAGCCGCTATCGTGGCGATTCTCGTCGTCGTGGCATTTGCATGTGGCGACGACCCGCCCAGCGTCGACGCGACTGCCGAACCTGAATTAGCATCCATACTGGAGCGGCAGCCTACGCCCGAAACGGCCACCCCGGTTCAGATTCAGGCCACGACGGTGCCCAGCCCAACGCCTACGTTCGTTGCCACGCAAACGCCTACACCGCTCCACACCTCCACATCCACATCAACCCCAGTCCCTACACTCACGCCAACCCCGACGGCATCTCCGACTTCGACGGTACTACCTGTCTACACCCTTACTCCGACTGGGACGCCGTCTGTCACCTATACGTCCACTCCGATCCCAACTCCCACTAGCACGCCGGTCCCGACCAATACTCCTACCCTGATTCCGACTCAAACTCCGACATCCACCTACACGCCCACGCAGACACCTACTCCAACTCATACGCCAACGGCCACTTCCACACCGACTCCCACTTCCACACCGACTCCGACAGTGACTCCCATACCATCCCCAACACCGACTCCAACCTACACGCCAACCCCTCTTTCAATCGCTTCACAGTGTGCCAACGGCATCGCCGTGCCCGATCCGGAGACCAATCCCGGTTTGGTAGGCGACTGCGAGACCCTGCTGGAACTGAGAATTGCCCTAGGGGGCCGCAGGGCGCTCAACTGGAGAGGATCCCTTCCCATGAAAGATTGGCAGGGCATTGAGATCGGACAGGATCCAAAGAGAGTTGTAGGGGTGAGACTAATCACGGTCGGTCTGTCAGGCATCGTCCCGTCAGCCCTGGGGAAACTCTCCGCGCTAATGACTCTAGAGATGGATTTCAACCGGCTTTCTGGTGACATCCCTCCAGAACTCGGCAATCTAAGAGAACTGGAGGTATTGGGCCTCGGTTTGAATTCGTTGTCTGGGGAAATCCCAAGCACATTCGGAGAGTTGCACAACTTGCGGGAGCTACGGCTACATGACAATTTGCTGACCGGAGAGTTCCCAGAGCAGCTAAAATCCCTAGAGAAATTGGTGAAAATTGAACTCAACGGGAATCTACTGAAGGGATGCATTCCCAAAGAATTTCGAAGATTTGAAGTTAGTTTTGGTCAATTGCGTGACTGTGTAATCGTAGAGGACAGGCCCGTTCTCAAAGGCGGCATCGACCTTGGTGTTACCTATATCGAGCGTTTGCCCCGATATCAGAGGTATCAACTCGCCTACTTCCATGGAGGCGACTGCTCCTATCCCTTCGATGAGTTCAAAGGCGCTGTTCTTTGCCCCAGACAAGCTGACATGAAGCGATGGCCCGATCAAGGCGAACCCATTGAACTGACAGCGTTTGTGTGGAATTTCGGGAACATGACTTCAGGGCCACTTGTCTACGAATGGAAGCTGAACGACGAGATCATCGAAGCAGGCCGACACGGAGGCCTGGAGTCAGGGAAGTACGCCGAGTTCACTGTATTGACGAAATGGCCCGGCGAAGAAAGCAACCCGACCGTCACATTCTCCGTGGACACTCAGAACGAGATCGAAGAGCTCATCGAAGACAACAATGCCGTGGTTGACTGGATAAAGGGTTACACTCTTGGCTTCTACTTCAGCCTGGAAGCCTACGAATCCCTTTCCCTCTCCACAAGGGTAGGGAGAAAGTTCCAGTCGCCGGAACATTGGGTCCACCAAAACATAGCTCGAATGAACAAAATGTTTGCTGAGTATGGCCTCAGTGACCGTGTAAGGGCTGAACTGTTCCATATTGCCGAAGCTAGGACATTGCACCATACTCACGATCTTCAACGGTACATGGACGGCTGGTGGGGTATATGGCATGAAGACACCTGGTCCGGACACAGGGTGGATAACTTCGACCTTTGGCGCTACACGGACCGTCCCGATGTTGAGGTCGCTCTGATTTACGAATTGATGCATCAGTTGGGCGTGATAGACCTCTATCGACTGAACATGGATGTTGTCAACGTAGAATTGCAGGATGCCAACAGGCCGGATCAAAAGGCCGGATGCGGAACAGACTATTGGACTAGCGAATGGGAGTGTTACAGATTGCCTGAAGGCATAATTGACCTAATGGGGGGTGGCCCCCCTATCATCGGCCCTCACACCGCCGGCGGCCTGAGAACAAATAGTGGACATCGTCGGGGCTTCTACGGCGAGTATCTCTACGATACGCCGCAAACTACGGTCTTGAGGATCGTTGATCAGGATGGCAATAAAATACCCAACATATCGCTACGACTCTTTCAGTATGAACACAAGAGTGGCGAAGGACACGTCCTTGACGCGGTGCCGGAGTACGAGCTAACAACCGACAACTCGGGAAGCGTTGTCTTGCCGAATCGTGGGATCACAGGAATCGTTACCGAGACGGGCCATCAGCTGAAGCCGAATCCCTTTGGAGTCATTGATGTCGTGGGAACCAACGGCACATTCCTCATTGAGATGAAAGGTTCATGCACCAACTATGAGTGGCTCACGATTGCCGAATTGAATCTCGCCTACTGGCGCGGTAACACAGACGAGGCGATATTCACCAAGACCCTTCGCTGCCCACCGCCATAGGATCGGCTGTACTTTGCTCTTGATGCAAGAGTGAGCCGCTAAAGATTCGCTCTCTACTCCTCCACGACCGCAATCGCGTCCATCTCGAACAGGAGCGACGGCAACACCAGCGGTGCCTGCACCGTCGCCCTCGCGGGCCTCGAATCCTCGAAGAACTCGTTGTACACGGCGTTCATCTCAGCATAGTCGCCCATGTCGGCGAGGTACAGCGTAGTCTTAATTACGTCGTCGAGCGTCGCCCCGACCGCATCCAGCGCAGCTACCATATTCTCCAGGGTCTTCCGCACCTGTGCCCCTACGTCGCCCTCACCCACGACCTTGCCGTCCGAATCGAGGGCTATAAGCCCCGCCGTTGTAACCAGGGAACCGGCCCGCACCACCTGCGAATAGGCCGCCAGCGGCTTTGCGAGAGTGTCGGGATTGACTTTTTCAATCTTCATTTACGCCTCCAAATTCTCAAGTCCGCCAAGTATAGCCCACGACGGCCCTCCCGTCATTCACCGCCACTCAATGATTGTGCTATCCTCACTCGCAATTTCGACAAGGACGGACACATGACAAGAGTGCCTGAGGGAGTGCAATTCACTCGCACAAAGGACCTTGCCGCCGAGCGCGACGCGGGTGGCTCGTGGTACGAAGTTGTCGTGATGGACGGGCGCAATCGGGTCGGGCTCATTTGCGCGCTGTCGGGGACGCCCCCCGACCCGCACATCCACCCCGACTACAACGAGTGGTGGATCAACCTCGGCGGCACGACCCAGTGGCAGATCGGCCAGTACGAACCGCTCCTCGCAGAGTGGGGCGACATCGTCATCGCGCCCGCCGGCTACTGCCACGACATCCGCTCCAAGAGTACCGGCATCGCCCGCCGCCTCCACGTATCTACCCCCAACAGCAACCACGATATCCGCGGAGTCTCCCCCACTCGCTTCGTGCCCATCGACTACGACCTGCCGTTACC
>JAPOPA010000089.1 GCA_026713145.1 Chloroflexota bacterium | reverse complement strand
GAGTCGCGAATCAGGGAAGTCGAGACAGGACGGATGGAGGACAACTGCGTTCGACCCGCCCTGTTCCAGTTGGAGTACGTCGACGGCTTCCGCGCCACGACACTCATGCTCGACCGGCACGTGCGGGGCTTCGCGTACGCCGCACAGGTGAACGGCGAGACCGTCAGCACGGGATTCCACACGGGCGATACGACCATTCACGAGTCGTTCGGCGCGCAGGGAATCGCCATCCATGAGATGTTCCTGACAGGACAGCCGCAGTACCCCGTCGAGCGCAGCCTGCTGACGACGGGCGCGCACGCGGCCCTCATGGACTCGCGCCATCTCGGCGGCATTTGGATCGAGACTCCGTGGTTGGAAGTTTCGTACGAGCCGCCTGCCAGATAGTCGTCACGCAATACCCAGTGCGCGCCCCTAATCCCCTTCGCGCCGCATCTCGCCCGTCGTGATCTCGAACGGCAGGTCCCGGTCCTCGTAGCGGGCGAGGATGAAGAGCAGGTCGGAGAGTCGGTTTACGTATCGCAGGACGCTGTCGTTGCGTGGCGGGTCCCATTCAGCAAGTGCGACGATGCGGCGCTCCGCGTCCCTTGTGAGCGTGCGGGCCAGGTCGATTGCTCCCGACGCCGCCGACGCTCCCGGAACAATGAAGCGCGGCGGAAGGTTTACCTCATTGGCGAGATTGTCAATCCAACGCTCCAGTCTCTCGACCATGCCCTCGGTTACCGGCGAGAAGTTCTCAAGTAGCAGGTCGTAGTTTGCGGGGTCGACGGCCACTTCGGTCGCTGCGGTGAACATGTCGTGCTGGCACCGCAGGAGGATGTCCTTCACCCGCTCGTCGGACGATAACGCCCGCGCCATCCCCAAGGCGGATATGGCCGTGTCGATCGCGCCGTAAGCTTCCGGCCGTGGCCCGGCCTTCGACGCCCGGCCTCCGAACAGTAGCCCCGTCGTCCCATCGTCGCCGCTCTTGGTGTACAGCTTCATATTTCTAGGTCCTGTCGTAATAGCCGGTAGTGTACACGGGAGGGTGACATGAGGGCACGGGACTCCACTACGGAATTGGGCGGCGTCTAGTGATATATACTGTCCTCGACCACTATCCGGGAGGCCACTCCAAGCACCATGATCTACGACGGTCACGCTTATATATTCCCCGATATGAAGGGCGACGGCGGGTTCGATGACCGGGATGAGTTCCAGCGTCACCTGCAGCTTGCCATCGCGACGCACTTCATGCCCGTGTGGCGGACGCGCGACCGGGCCGAGGCGGACAGCAGCGGCCTGCTGGACGCGTCCATGCCGAGGGGGTTCGACGCGCTCAAGGAGGCCGACTTCCGGGCCACCCAGTTCGGCCGCTTCGAGTGGACGGTCGACGGTGAGGACTACTTCAAGCAGTACATGCCGCCCTCCGTGGTGGACATGGAGTTCACTGCCGACGACCTGATCGCCGAGATGGACTACGCCGAGGTCGACTGGGCGCTCCTGCACCGCACACCGTACCTGGGCATAGGCAACGACCTCGTCGCCGATGCTGTGCGGACGTACCCCGACCGGATTCAGGCGCTCGCACACGTGCCCGAGTGGAAGATCGCACCGGACCCCGACCGGGCGATTGCCGAGCTCGACCACGCCATCAGCGACCTGGGGCTGCACGGTCTCCAGCTGCTGCCCGACCACATGGCCCTGTACGGCCAGTCTACAGACTGGGTCGCCGATGCCCTTACCCCCTTTTGGGACCACTTCGCCACGCTGGGCGTGCCCCTCTTCGTAACGCCCGGTTACACGTCGCTGGCGCGCACCGGCAGCGGCGGAGGAATGGACCTGAGCGAGTTCGAGACCGTCAGCCGGTTCATGGAGCGTTACCCCGACGCGCAGGTGGTGTTGACGCACGGCTTGAGTTGGCGATCATTCGCGGACGAGAACGGCATCGATGTGCCGGACGCCGCCTACGACGCTCTCCCGATCGACAACCCGAACTTCCACGTGCAGCTTCTCTTTGCCATCTTCTGCGGAGGCATGTACGACTACCCCATGCCGCAGATCAGGTCCGCCCTGGAGAAGGCGGTCGAGCGCCTGGGGGCGGACCGGCTCATGTGGGGGACGGACATCCCGATGGTGATGCGCTTCCAGACGTACCGGCAGAGCCGCGACTCGCTCACCCTCAACCTCGATTTCCTCGAACAAGCGGACATTGACCTCATCTGCGGGGGTAACACGGCGCGGCTGATGGGCGTCGGATAGTGGGTGGGCCCGGTTCCATGCAGCTCACAGGGAGGACGCCGTGATCAGACACATATCGGCGATTGCCGAGGTGGTGGAAGATGTCGATGCCGCCGTGGAATTCTATCGCGACGTGCTCGGCCTGACCGTTGAGCATCAACCGGGTGGCAGGTATGCGACGGTCGAGATATCAGGCGCCCTCCATTTCAGCATCTGGGCACGAAGCGCCGCTGCCGAGGCGACCTACGGCGACGAGGACGCCGCCGAACGCATCCCGCTCGGCTTCTCCGTGGAGTTCGAGGTGGACTCGGTAACCGATGCCACGGACGCAATCGGCGAGCGGGGCTGGCAGGTCGTCCAACCGCCGAAGACCGAGTCATGGGGCCAATCGACAAGCCGCTTCATGCTCCCCAGCGGGATGCTTGGCGGCTTCTCGGAAACGCCGTGGGCCCGCCTCATCAGTCAGGACATGATCGCGGCATCCGAATGATCGGTTCGCGCTCGCAACGTTTGCATTGAGAGATCGCGAACTCCGTCCATTGGGTGCTCTACGCCAAGCGTAAACGCGCCGGATGGGTCGAGGCAGACATACTCTCCTTTTCTGTGCTCAGTCGCCAAGGAGCGTCTGACCTGCTTCCGGTCTTTTTGGACTTGACAGCTCCCGAACTATGTAAGAACATGCGTGCGTTCTAATACATGCGTTCTTATTCTGTTGGCGTGGAAGGAGTCTGTCATGCTGATACAAAGTGACCCGGATAGATACCAGAAACTGGAAAGGCTGGCGGGAATGGCAACGGACGACGTGCTGTCTCGTCCGCGAAAGGGAAATGACTACGCCGCCGTGCGCGCGCCCTACTCACGGGCTGAGAGCAATCCCGCGCCTGGCGTATACAAGGCGTCGATGCCGAACGGCAGGACGACCAACCTGTTCCGCGTGATGTTCACAGACTTTTGCAAGATGGACTGCTACTTCTGCCCGAATAGCCACTGGGTGCCCCGCAAGCGGTTCTCGTTTAAGGTCGACGAGCTTGCCCGCACCTTCCACGAGATGGAGCGCAGGCACACCGTCGAAGGGCTGTTCCTAAGCTCCGGCGTGGCCGGCTCCGGCTCGAAGACGACGGAGAAGCTCATCAAGGTAGTCGACCTCGTCCGCAATAAGTACGACTTCAAGGGGTACATCCACCTCAAGGTCATGCCCGGGACGGAGTACGAGTATGTCGAGCAGGCCTATCGCCTGGGAACCCGCCTGTCCGTCAACCTCGAAACGCCGACCGTCGAGGGTATGAAGCGTCTCAGCAGGATGAAGGACCTCGAGCGCGACATGCTCTCGCAGATGCACTGGATGGACGGCCTCCTGCGACAGCGAAATCCCGACGGCGCCGTCGGACAGGTGACCCAGCTTGTCGTCGGCGCGGCGGACGAGTCCGACTGGGACGTCTATCAGCGGATGGTGCAACTCTATGGGCAGTGGAACTTCAAGCGGGTCTACTACAACCCATTTCTCCCGATTCGCTACACCCCGCTGGAGGACCACGAGCCGACTCCGATATGGCGGACGAACCGCCTCTACCAGATCGACTGGCTCAAGCGCATCTACCGGTACGACGATGACGAGATCCGCCACGCGTACGACCCGGCGGGGTTCCTCTCGCTGGAGGATGACCCGAAGACCGTGATCGCCCTGTCGACAGTCGACCGGTTCCCACTCGACATCAACGAGGCGAGCAAGGCCGACCTGCTACGGGTGCCGGGCATCGGGCCGACCTCGGCGGAGCGGATCGTCCGACAGCGCGAGCGCCACAAGATCGACACGTGGCGCGACCTCGCCGCCATGGGAGTCGTGCGCAAGCGGGCAACACCCTTCGTGTCGTTCCCCGGAAGCGACGCATTGCCCGCAAGACAGCTCAAGCTCGACCTCTTCAAGGAGCATCCCAGCCGGCCCGCACCCGCCCCAATGTCCTCCCCGCGCCCGGAGCCGCAGTCCGCCGCTCCCTGTGGACAGGTACGCTCGTGTAGCGGGTGTGCCCTGTACGGCACCCCGGGACACCCCGGATATCGCATCAAGATGGCGGCGTAGTGGACGGCGCGGGTGCCGTAGGTGCTACACTGGAAGTACCTTAAGCTCTACCGAACAACACACGTGACAAGCACCGTCGACACATCGAATATCGTGCTGGCCGATCCGCGAGAGGACACGCGTCCCCGGTGGCGTTTTGCGGTGAGCCTCGGGCTCTTCGGCGCGGCCCTGGGCGGGGCCGTCGTCATTACAAACGTCGTGGGGCTGACCTCGAAGTTCGCCGTGGATGCCGATGCCCTGCCGAACGACGACTTCGTCTATTTCATGCTGGTCGGAGGTCTGACGGGACTGGTTGTCGCCGGACTCATGGGGTACCTGATGAACCGCTCTTCACGCGCGTTCGTTTCGTCGACTCCGCGGCACGCCTTGGGCATTCTGCCTTGGGCCGGCATCGGCGCAATTTACTGGGTCGCCTTCTCTTTGCTTGTCGGCGGCATCACGCTGCCACAGGCAAACGTGGTTCTGGCATATGTCAACGGCGCGATACCCTTTGTGGACTTCGTGGGCTTCACCCTCGACACCATATTCGGCGTGCCCTTCCGCATGGTGTCGGAGGGCGGACGCTTCATGTACACGGCCACTCTTGCGGGGCTGCTGTTCATGCTCGGCGGGTGGGTGATCGACCGACTCGCCGCCGTCACCAACGTACAATTGGCAAGGTACGGTCCTCCTCTCCTCGCCGCAGCGCTCTCGGCTATCGTAGTCGCGCTTCTACTGCTCCTATCCCCGTCGGTGCTCTGGCACATCGGCAACGTCACCACGGCAACGCAGCTGTACAGGTAGGCGGGTCCTTTAGGGAGTGCCAGTGCCGGGGCGGATGGGTTGAACCCCTTTTTGCACGTGCTTACGCCTCTTCCGAAAGCGGTCGCTGAAACGTTAGAGGCACGAAGGCTCCATGTGGCAGGGCCGATTCTTCTCTTCGGGACTGACAACAAATTTCTGATTGATTCTCTCTTTTGAGGGCTGACGACGTTATGGAACAGAACCGATGGAATGGAGAAACAGTTATGCACACAAGGAAAGCGTCATTCAGGCTTCTAGCGACCTTCGTCTGCTTCGCCGGGATGATCCTTCCGGCGTTTGCCTGTGGAACTTTCTCTCAGACCAATACCGAACCTTGGACAAATCCCTGTAAGGAGGAACGAATGACGGAAGAGACCAAGGAGCAGATAACTAATCGCGTGCTACAAGTCAGAGATAGAAATGTAGATGTCTTCAGGAGACACCCTCACTACATTGGGGCGAGCGTGGGTGTCGTTAGCCGTGACGACCGTACTTTAATCATAAACGTCATCGTCAGGGAACTCATAGACCAGGAGACCTTGCCGGAAGAGAGCAGGGTGCCGAATTGCGTCGACGGCTTCCCCGTCAGAATAAAGAAGATTATCGAGCTAACTACACCATAGCAGTTCGCAGCCGCTCAAGCTCTTCCTCGGTCACGCCCGCGCCCGTGAGGTACGTCACCACGCCGCCGTACTCGCGGTCGAGGTGCTCGATGCTGGTCCGCATGGCGTGCGGTGGGGCGATGTTTCGCTCGGTCTCAAAGGCCTGCTGGAACTCCTCGGAGGCGTCGAAGCCTTCCGGGTCGAGTCGCAGGCGCTTCCCGGCCGCGCGGTCGGGGATGCGTCGCCACAGATACGTCGCCGATGAGCTGTAGTCCTCGACGATGGTCTCCGGCGGCACGCCCGCTATGCTCATCAGCAGCATCGTAACGAGTCCCGCCCGATCGCGCCCGGAGTTGCAGTGGTAGAGGGCCGGGAGGGTACCGGGAGCCGCGAGGAGCTTGACTACCTTGCCCATCCATTCCCGCCGTACGTCAAGGATGGCGGCGTAGATATCCGGCGGCCGGTCGGGGCCGAGCGCCGAAACGTTGATGTCAGAGACCTCCACCAGCGGCTCGTCACCCATGACGTTCACCCAGCGGTAGTCCACCTCCGACGATCCTACAAAGACGTTCGGATTCTGTGTGACGGAATCGGTCACCCGCAGGTCGACCACCGTGCGCAACCCCTCGGAGACCAGCGTGCGTTGGGAGTCCGGCGTGAGGTTGTGGAGACTGTCGGACCGGAACAGGGTCCGCGGACGGATCATTCGCCCGTCAGCGGTCTCATAGCCGCCTATGTCTCTGAGGTTGTACGCGCCCTCGAGGTCGAGGTGGCGCGATGCGCGGAAGTACTCGGTCATGCTGCCGTCCTGAGAAAAGAGAGTAACGAGTATTCTACAGGACGTAAGGGGGACTAGGTGACGCCGATCTCTTCGAGGACGGCATAGTTCATGTGGTACAGGTGCGAGTACAGGCCGTCACGGTCGAGGAGCTCGTCGTGCGTGCCCTCTTCGACCAGCTCGCCTTGACTGAGGACGACAATCTTGTCGGCCCCGCGAATGGTCGAGAGGCGGTGAGCGATGACGATGGCCGTCCGGCCCTTGAGGAGGCCTCGCAGCGCAAGCTGGATCTGCGCCTCGGTGTGGCTGTCGATGTTGGCCGTCGCCTCGTCGAGGATGAGCACCTTCGGATCGGCCACGATTGCGCGGGCGAAGCTGATGAGCTGGCGCTGTCCCACACTCAGGTTCTCGCCGCGCTCCTCCAAATAGGTGTCGTAGCCGTCTTCGAGCTTCGTGATGAAGCTGTGCGCTCCTACCGCCTTCGCCGCCTCGATCATCTTCTCGTCGGAAACGTCGACTTGGTTGTACCTGATGTTTTCCCGCACGGTGCCGGAGAACAGGAACGGCTCCTGGAGCACCATGCTCATCTGGCTCGCCAATGACGTGCGCACAACATCCCGCACGTCGTGGCCGTCCACCAGCACCGAGCCCCTTCCCTGCTCAACGTCGTAGAACCGCGCGATGAGGGAGACGAGCGTCGTCTTGCCCGCGCCGGTCGGGCCGACGATTGCCGCCGTCTGTCCCGGCTCGATGCGCAGGCTCAGGTCCTTGATCACGTCCTCGTCCTGCTTGTAGGCGAAGCTCACGTTCCGAAGCTCGACCTCTCCGCTTATGGGCGGCAGAGTGACGGCGTCCGGCGCGTCGACCATGTCCGGCTCGACGTCCAGCGTCTCGAAGATGCGCGTCCCCGACGCCATCGCCCGCTGGAGCAGGGTGTACTGAATCGTCAGGTTGCGGATCGGGTCGAAGAAGCGCTGGATGTACATGATGAACGCTATCAGCAGGCCGATCTCGATGGCGCCGCCGGAGACCATGCTCGAACCGAAGTAGAGCACCAGGCCTATCGCCGCCGCCGGCAGGAAATCGACCATCGGCAGTACCCCTGCCGAAAGCCGGCCCGCACCGAGGAAGGCGTTGAGGTTGCTCCGGTTCTTCACGTCGAACTGGCGCAGATTCTCGTCCTGTCGGTTCATCGCCTGGACGACTCGCACGCCGGTGATGTTCTCGTTCAGCGAGGCGTTGACGATTGAGATCGTCGCCCGCGCTTTGACAAACGTCCTCTTGGCGAAGGGCTGCCACAAGGCCATCGCAATTACCAGAAGCGGCAGGACGGACAGCGCGAGCAGCCCCAGCTGCAGGTCGAGCAGCAGCATCACGACGATGATCCCGCCGAGGCTGAGGAAGTCGCCGACGGTCATCACGATGGTGCCGAGGAACTCCTGGAGCTGGTAAACGTCGCCCTGCACGCGAGACATGATGCGGCCGACCTCGGTCTTGTCGAAGAAGCGCATCGACTGCTTCTGCATATGCGAGAACATGTCTCGCCGCAATGCCAGCAGGACGCCCTGTCCCGCCTTCGTGATGGTGATGTCCTGCACGTACAGGGAGACCCAGTTTATCACGGCGCTCCCGAAGAACAGCGCGGCTACCAGGAGGAGTCCTGCCCGGTCGTCGTTGGCGATGTAGCGGTCGATGCCGAGCTTGATGAGCCAGGGCACCGAGACCTGCGTCGCCGCGAAGAGCAGCATGGCGACGACGGCAATGATTACCAGTCGTGTCTGCGGAAGGATGTACGGGAGCATCCTGTGGATGACCTT
>JAPOPA010000295.1 GCA_026713145.1 Chloroflexota bacterium | reverse complement strand
CTTGCATTCGTGGCCTCCGCATCACCGTTTACGACGTTCTCGAATGCCTCGCCTCCGGCATGTCCGAGGACGACATCCTCGCCGACTTTCCCGACCTGACACGAGAGGACATTAGGGCCTGCTTGCGGTTTGCCGCCGATAGGGAGCGCCGTCTGGTATCGCTTCCATCCACATGAGGCTGCTCTTCGACCAGAACCTGTCGCCGCACCTTCAAGAGACTCTTCGACACCTATTCCTCGAATCCATCCATGTCAGAACTGCAGGACTTGAGGCCGCCGATGATGTTTCGATCTGGGAATATGCTAGAGAGAATGAAATCTCAATAGTCACGAAAGACTCTGACTTTAGGCAATTGAGCTTTACCCATGGACCCCCACCCAAAGTCATTTGGATTCGGCGTGCAAACTGCTCCACCTCGGAGATTGAATCCCTTTTGAGCCCACATTTCCCATATCAACCCTGCATGGCGTGCCGTAATCAGCAACATAGGCGACCGTTGTAGCCGCATAGCGGATAATGGCAATTATCATGAGTGCTAGACTGGTTATGATCGACAGCTTTAGTTCTTGATAACGTTCTTACTCTGGAGGCACCCTATGGGTGAAAGAACCAACTCCCGCGCCAAGCTCCGTTTCGACCGACGTGTACGGTTGGAGTTTCGTGGCGCTACCATCACCTCGGACGCTGGGTTGCTGGCATGCCGCGAGTTGGACGATGCACTGGGACTTACGGAGGCAGCGAATGAGTATCTGCAGGAGAGTCGGGGCAGTCGTAACGTGCAGCACCAATTGGTGGGCCTTCTCAGGCAGCCGGTGTACAGTCTTCTGGCGGGTTACGAGGATACCAACGACGCTGAACGGCTGCCCCAGGACCCGACGATGCGGATCATCGTTGGACGGAGAGGTGGTCCTGAAAGACCGGCCGCCAGCACCAACACCATGAGCCGGTTCGAGACCGAGGTGCTTACCCAAAACGGCAACGTGGAAGGGTTGGTCCGACTGAACGCTGAGTGGGTGGACGGAGCTAAGTCCCGCACCCCGCACCGGCGGGTAATCTTGGACATGGACAGTTCGGAGAGTCCGGGGCATGGAGAACAGGAGGGAGCATCGTACAACGGTCACTTTGGGAGCACGTGCTATCACCCTTTATTCGTGTTCAACCAATTCGGTGACTGTGAGGGGGCGATGCTCCGTGCGGGGAACGTACATAGCGCGCACAGGTGGCGTGATGTATTGGATCCGATCCTGTCCCTCTACGGAGGAGTGCGCCGGTACTCTTGGGCCGACGCCGCATTCGCTAAGCCGGACATCAATGAGTACCTGGAGGAGCGGCGAGTCTTCTTCGCAATACGGCTGCCGAGCAACAAGGTGCTGCAATGCGAGATCGCTCCACTGCTGATACGACCTGTGGGGAGGCCGCCGAAGCGTCGGGTGATCCCATACGACGACTTCTGGTATCGTGCCGGGAGTTGGGACCGCGCTCGGCGAGTGGTGGCCAAGGTGGAGTGGCATCAGGGAGAGCTGTTCCCGCGGGTGGGCTTCATCGTCACGAACATGACGGCTGGCCCCGAAGGGGTGGTTCGATTCTACAATGGTCGTGGGACGGCTGAACAATGGATCAAGGAGGGGAAGTATGCGCTGAACTGGACTCGGCTGTCGTGCCATCGTTTCGTGGCCAACCGGGTGCGTTTGTCCCTGTTCGTCCTGGCCTACAACCTTGGGAACTTCCTTCGCCGACTGTGTCTGCCCAAGGCGTTCAAGCACTGGTCGCTGCGGAGCGTGCAGGTCAAGCTGATCAAGATGGGAGGCCGTCTGGTGCGGCACTCCCG
>JAPOPA010000117.1 GCA_026713145.1 Chloroflexota bacterium | reverse complement strand
TCGGGAGCACGATATACCAGCGGTGTTTGGTGAGACGACAGTCAGTGCGAGGCTGGCGCAAACCATAGCAGAGGAGACTGGCGCGCAGCTGGTCCGGCTCTATTCGGGTTCCCTTGGGCCGGAGGGCAGCGGCGCTGACACGTACCTTACCATGGTGCGAACGAACGTTGAACGCATCGTTGAGGCATTGAAGTGAAATTCGCCCCAGACCCGCATAGCGCCAGCATGTCGCTTCAAGACGTGACTGTCGAGCTCGATGGGCACATGGCCCTGAGCAACGTCACCTTCGACGTAGATGCGGGGACTCTAATGGGCGTTGTAGGACCGAACGGAGCCGGCAAGAGCACTCTATTCAATGCTATTGCCGGCCTCCTTCCGGTTCGCCAAGGGAAGGTAACCCTTCACCGTGTGGACCAGGGGGGTGGAGCGTTGGCCTACGTGCCTCAGCGGGAGAGCGTCAACTGGCGGTTTCCCGTGACCGTGATGGACGTCGTGATGATGGGCCGATGCTGCAGACTGGGATGGTTCCGGCGACCCGGGAAGAAAGACCGTGAGCTTGTCAACGCGTGCCTCGGCCGTGTGGGCCTGTGGGACCATCGCTCCGCTCTCATGACCGAGCTTTCGGGAGGTGAGAGGCAGAGGGTGTTCGTCGCCAGGGCACTGGCCCAGGAGGCAAGTGTGATTCTATTGGACGAGGCCTTCAGCGGGATCGATGTCGTCACCCAGGAAGGCCTCGTCGAAATCCTCCGGACACTGCGGGATGAAGGGCGCATTGTCCTGTTGGCGACCCACGACCTGACCAACCTGGCCGGTCGCTTCGACCAAGTATTGTGTCTGAACCGCCACGTGTGCGCCTGCGGCCCTCCCGACCTTGTGTTTACCTCCGAGGTCATGGAGCGGCTGTACGGCGCCCACGGTCTGGGCCTCATGTTGGACGAGGAGCGGCAGTAAGACTACGTGATAGACTTCATAGTCGCCCCACTCGAGTACGGCTTCATGGTGAGAGCATTAATCGGCTCTGTGCTTGTGGGCGTGATGTGTCCGCTGCTTGGCGCGTACGTCGTCACCAGGAACCTCGCCTTTATTGGGGACGCTCTCGCCCACGCCGTGCTCCCGGGCATGGTGTTTGGGTTCATAGTAGGCATCAACCCGGCCATAGCCGCAATCCCGACCGGCGTCTCCGTTGCCGTGCTGATCAGGGTAGTGAGCCGGCGTGCGGGCCTCAGTTCGGATACTTCCATAGGCATACTATTTGCGACCATGTTTGCCCTGGGACTCATGATGCTGGCCATGGTGACAACCATCAACGTCGCTATGGAAGACCTGCTCTTGGGCGAAATCTTGGCCATATCTCCGACCGAAGTCTATGTGTCCCTTGGAATAACCGTGATGGTCATCCTGGGGCTGTTTGTCCTTCACCATTGGCTGCTGTTTGCAAGCTTCGATCCCGTGGGGTCGCAGGTTGTCGGCGCGCGTAGCAACTTCGTCGACTACTTGCTGTTGGCCATGCTTGCCCTCGTCATCGTGATAGGGATTCAGGCGGCGGGCATTGTTCTTGTCATGGCAATGCTGGTAACGCCTGCAGCCACGGCGTATCTGCTGGTCAGACGTTTTGTCCCGATGATGATGGTGGCCGCAGTGACAGGGACGGTGGCCGCAGTAACTGGCCTCTACGTCTCCTACTACTTCAATCTGCCCGCCGGTCCTGCAATGACCCTGGTCGCAAGCGGGATATTCGTACTGGTAGTCTCATTCAGGCGAAGATCCTTCGCCTCAGAATCCCCTACGTGAGAGCACACGGTCTTCAGCATCCCGTACGTCGGCGAAGACTTGATCCGAGGTCGAGGACTCGACTTTGCGGGACAGCGGCATCTTCAGGGCGTCTCCATTGCCCACTGTAACCATATGAGAAGCCGGTGCCCTAGGGAATTCTCAGTCGTAGACTATGACGGAAGAGAACGACTCCCGTAAGTATTAGCTACGTCATGGTGGGCCAAGGCGTGCCGATTTGCGAACTTTTCGGTGGGAGGTTCGAATATAGCGTGGTGGGCGTGTTGCGTTATCGGCAGTTGCACCTCAGTTAGAACGCATACCGAATGCTCTCACTTGGCATGACAAGGTGCCGTCATTCCGGGCACATCATCCTTGATGTTGTACATCAGGCATGAGTGTGCACGTCTACTCCCCCGCTGATACGGCAGAAGCCTCAGATAGGCCGTTGTGTCCGTTTGTGTCATCTTTGCGCCGTCCCATTGGAACGGAGAATGTGAAGCGAGGCTCGCCAATCATTCCCGCAGCGACGGTGGCATTGGTTCCTTCGTCGATGAGGATGAAACTGCCGGTGACGCGGTTGCTGGTGTAGTCGTCGACCCCCAACGGCGTGCTAACCTTGACATGGACGTGGCCGATCTCGTTTAGCCGCAGCGAATCCGCATCCGGCTCGCCAGTGAGCGACGTGATGCTGAACAACGACAGGAGGTCGGTGACCACTGCCTTCGCCGATCGCGTGGTGTGCTTGATACGGTACATATTTCCTGGACGAAGTGCAGTGCGGTCGTCC
>JAPOPA010000171.1 GCA_026713145.1 Chloroflexota bacterium | reverse complement strand
GATTTGGGGATTCCGGGAGTTTGGGGCAGGCTCCACGCAGGAATAACGGGGTTGGTGTAGGGGGGATCGTCCTTCGACAGGCCCAGGGTGAACGGATGCGATAAGGAAGGTGAGTTAGCAGGGGCGAGAAGCGCGGCGATTGGGGGACGTTTTCTCGTTCCTCGGAAAGCAAGAAAGCCCCGTTGTCGGGGCTGTCTCTCAATTCCGCAGGTCTATCGTATCACGTTCGGATCTGAAAAGTCAATCGGGTGTTACTAATCTCGTCTTTATAGGCCAACTATAGAAGCTATTACATCGATATATTGCAACATTTATCATATCATGTGCCTACATGAAGACTAATATTGTACGTATTTCGTATCCGTGCTATGGTGGTCACTTATCCCGTTACGCCCGAAAGGAGACGCATTGACCACCACCACTACAGGCGACAGCTATACCCTCAACCTCGTCATTCGCGAAGTCCGCAGCCAGTGGCGTACGCTCGGATTCGTCGTCTTGCTGATGTTTCTCGGCACGGCCTCCGCGCTCATCACTCCGCTCCTGCTCCGTGAGTTGATCGACGGCGCCATACCCATTGGCGACACCGGTATGATCCTCGCGCTCGTGGTGGCGATGACGCTCCTTCCGGTGGTCGATGTGGGGCTGGGGCTGGTGCGGAACTACGCACGCGCATCGGTTGGCGAGGCAGTGACGCGGCGGCTCCGCACCGACCTGTTCAACCACCTCATCCGCGCTCGGCTCGACGACATCGAGCACACCAGGCTGGGCCATTTAGCCACCGTCCTTACGCGTGGTTGCAGTCGCGTCGGCGAGGTCTTCGTTGCACAGACTGTCGTGCAGTCGATCTATCACTCGATGCTGATCTTCGTGACAGCCGGGATAATGTTCACGCTCAATTGGAAGCTGGCCCTCATCACCCTCTTGGCGTTCCCGCCTTCTTACCTCCTCGCCCGCGTCGCCGGAAGCCGAGAGCGCAGGCTGAACAGCGAGCAGATGGACATCGTCTCCTCCGGCCACTCGTACATCACGGAAGTCTTCGACAACATCAAGACGGTCAAGTCGTTCACGGGTGAGAGTCGCGAGGCGGACTGGTGGGAGGGATGGACGCGCCGCAACTGGCGAAATAAGGCCCGCATGATCGCCCACCACGATCTCTTCCGGTTCGGCTTTTGGGTCGCCCTCCAAAACGTCGTTCGCGGTCTTATCTTCGGCTACGGCGCGTTTGAGGTCGTCAACGGTCGCGCGACGATCGGCGACCTAGTCGCCTTCCTCGCCTACCTCCCTGGCCTGTACGAGTCCAGCGTGCGGGTCTTGGACTTCATCACTGTTGGCGAGTCCGTCAAGGCCGACACGGATCGGATCGACGAGCTCATGGGCCTTCCAACGGAGGAAAAGACCGGCGGCCGGGAGCCGGTGCGACAGTCCTGCGCCTCGTCGGTCGAGTTCTTCAACGTTAGCTTCCGGTTCGCCCGGGAAGGTTTCGGCATTGAAGACCTGAGCTTCCGCGCAGACGCGGGTGAGTTCGTAGGCATCGTGGGGCCGACGGGGGGAGGCAAGAGCACTGTCCTCGATCTCACGCAGGGATTCTACGAGCCGTTGGAGGGTCGCATCCTGATCGACGGACGAGACATACGAGACCTCTCTCTTCGCGAGGTGCGGCGCCACATATCCGTTGTTCCGCAGGACGCCTGGCTGTGGCACGACACCGTTCTCGCCAACATCATCTACCCCGAGACGCAGCCGGACATGGCCCTCGTCGAGCAGATAGTCAGCGACTCCCAGCTGGCAGAGTTCGTCGAGGCTCTGCCAAACGGTCTCGACGAGGTCCTTGGGCCGAAGGGCGTCGACCTGTCCGGGGGCGAGCGTCAGCGCATCGCCATCGCCCGCGCCCTCTACCGGAAGGCCGGAATCGTCCTGCTCGACGAGCCAACCTCAGCCCTCGACGCTCGCACCGAGTTCCACCTGACCGCCGCGCTGGACGAACTTCGCAGGCGCAGCACGCTCATCGTCGTTGCCCACCGCCTGAAGACCGTCATGAATGCGGACAAGATCCTCGTGATCGAAGGGGGGCGCATCGTGGAGGACGGCACGCCCGAAGAGCTAAGGCAGGGGTCGGGGCTGTTCGCTATGATGTATGAGATGCAGTCATTGGAGCTACAGCGGGAGCATTAGTCTCCGGCGTGACTCACACCGAAGTGACTAGCGTGACAACCTCTAATCCGACCGTTCTCCGTGCCGTCCGACCTACTGCGCTTATGGTAATATGTAGGCTGCGGGCTACAGCCACTCATGGTTAAAGTACTTCAGACGGAGACGTTCAGGCGCTGGTTGGATGGACTGCGGGATGATCGGGCAGTAGTCAGGATCACTGCTAGGCTAAGGCGGGCAGGACAGGGAGAGCTCGGAGACGTGCATTCGGTTGGAGACGGCGTCTTCGAGATGAGAATTCATTACGGGCCGGGTTATCGGCTCTACTTTATCCGGCGCGGCGGTGAAGTAGTCGTGTTGCTCTGTGGTGGTGATAAGGGCAGTCAGCGCAGGGACATCAATAGGGCCAAACGCCTGGTCGTGGAACTGGAGGAGTGATGCCTCAGAAACTTACCGAGTTTGATGCGGCCGACTACATAAACACCGAGGAGCGAGCCCGGCTGTACCTGGAAGCGGCTGCCGAAGAGGACCCTGGCGACGGCAGTCTGATTCGCGCCGCCTTGAACGATATCGCCCGTGCAAGGAACATGAGCCGTCTCGCACGTGACGCCAATCTGGACCGGGCCGGTCTCTACAAGGCTCTCTCGGAGGACGGCAACCCCTCCTTCGCAACAGTGATGAAGATCACTCGTGCCCTCGGCCTCAGACTGCGCCTCGAACCCGAGGAGGAGGTCACCAGTCCCGCAACTGAGCCCTCATCAGTCTTATGCTCGCGGACGTGACGGACATCAAGGAAATCCGCGTTTCTCCAGTAGCCTGCATTGTCTATGATTTCAACTACAGGTCTCCTTGACACCGAGAAAGGAACCACCGCCTATGAAGACAACCAAGATCCTATACATGCTCTGGGTGACCGATATGGTACGAGCGGTGGCGTTCTATCGCGACGTCATTGGGCTGAATGTGCACACGCAGTCGCCCAGCTGGTCTGAGCTGACGCTGGGGGACTCGACGGTGGCCCTGCACCAGGGTATGAATGAGAGCTTCCGGATGACGGGCCTGAGCTTCGAGGTGGACGACATCGACGAGGCCTGCCGAGAGATAGAGGCTGCGGGCGGGAGTATCGTCAATTCTCCGCGCGATGGGGGCATCCCCGGTCTGCTCCTCGCGGAGGTGACCGACATTGACGGCAACCGCTTCCAGCTTGGCAGTTACGGGAACTAGCGGTGCCGCTCGGAATTCCCAGAAACAGCGCCGTCGTCGTACCGTACGATCCCGAATGGCCCTTGCTGTTTGAGGAGGAGCGTCGCCGCATCGTGGAGGCCGTCGGGCATATCGTGGCGGGAGTCCACCACGTCGGGAGCACGTCGATTCCGTGTATGGTGGCGAAGCCTATCCTCGATATAGCGGTGCTGCTGCACGGGTTCGAGGACGGGGAGCGTTGCATTGAGCCGTTGGAGAGTATCGGCTACTTTCACAAGGGTGCGGATGAAGTCGACATCCCCGGAGACCGATTCTTCCTCAGGGGACATCCTCCACGAGGGAGTTGCTCAGACGGCGAGGAGATCAGGACGCACGTCCTCCATATGTACACGCTCGACAGCCCCATCAGGGGGAACCACTTTTTGTTTCGCGATTACCTGAATGACCATCCTGGGGTCGCCGCAGAGTATGCGCGGCTCAAGCCCGGCCTTGCAGACAAGCATAGGGATGACCGAGCATCGTACAGTGCAGGCAAGAGGTCGTTCATCAGGGAAGTTATCGCGCAGGCAGGCGAGGAGGTCGAGTAGTGGCGCACCGAGGGATCACCGTCACCAACGCAGACGAACTGGCGGGCCTACTTCGAGAAGGCATATCCTTCGTCGACTGCACGTTTGACGGCGGCTCGTTTGTCGGTCTGTCTTCCGACGTACTCGAACTGACTGACTGCTCGCTTCAGGACGCCGACTTCTCGCAGCTGGTCTGCGGCGAGTTGCGGATCTTGCGCTGCGACCTTCAACGCGCGGAGTTCTACCGCGCCGACATCAAGGAGTCGCATTTCTCCGACTCGAACTGCGGATCCGCGAGGTTTCGGAACGCCAAGATGAACCTGTCACGCCTTATCGACTGCGACTTCTCCCTCAGCAGCTTCGATGGAGCCAGCCTATTCGGGGGGGATCTGACCGGGTCGCGTTTCCGCGCTGTGAGCTTTGGGACGACGAACATGGATGGCGCGACGGTCGACCGTGTCAGCTTCGTGATGGCGTCCGTCGCCCACAAGAGCTTTCGCAAGCAGCGGCTCACAGGCGTCGACTTCTCGGAGGCCGACCTCTCCGGGTGCGACTTCACCGATGCGGTATTCGAGGACTGTCGCATCGAGAATGCCGTGGTCAGCCCCGAAACGAGTTTTGCGGGGGGTGACCTCAGGGGGGCGCGGCTCTCGAACTTGCGGCTCGACGTGGCGCGGGCTGCCGGGGCTGTCATTTCTCAGTCGCAGGCGGGGGGATTTTTGCAGGATGCGTACGGGGTGCTAGTTGGGGAGGGGTAGGCGTTAGAGGGTGTCTCCCTCATCCTCCCAACGAATGCACTATGTTCTGGGCCACCACGTGAATGTTGCCGTCCGGCCGGTGAATGACCTTCCCGTCCAGTTCAGGAGGGACGGCCTTGGCAACCCAGTATGGATACCCTACCGCAAGAAGCATGGGCAGGTCTCCCCTCGTATCGCCCACCGCTGCCACGTCCGTCATATCGACGCCCAGCGTGCGTGCCAACTCTGCAAGCCAGCCTGCCTTGTCCTCAGGCCAGAAGTGGGTAATTTGCCCATCCGGCGATAGGCCGGTGCCGACGAAGTAGTCCGCCCCGAATCTGTCGGCGAACCACTCCACTGCGAACTCCCATGTGAGCGAAACCACGGCTATCGTAAAGCCGTGTTCGCGTAACAGCGCAAAGCCCTCGTCCACCCCGGGTGCAACTCGCATTGAGGGGACGTGCTTAAGGAGTTCATCGAAGGTGTAAGAGGAGTACCATTCCGCCGACTCCTCCCTGGCTGCCGTGATTTCCGCGACCTGGTCGGGGGCTATTTGTTCTTCCATCTCCCGCACCCGCTCCAGACGTCCGATGCCTCGTGCGATGGCTTCCCAGACGGACTCGCCCCTAAGCAGGGTGCCATCGAGGTCGAAAGCGACGAGCTTCAAGGCAGCACGTTCAGGCTGTTATGCGCGAAAGAGTATAGGGCAAATGTGCGGCCACTCCCTCACCGGCCGGGGAGAGATACGGAGAGGGATTGCAGTCTCCCTCACCTCGAGAGTGACGGTGACTGCAGGAACCTGAACAGTTCGGACTCCGCCGGGAGTACGGCGGTAGTGTTGCTGCCCAAGAACAGGGCGTAGGCGTCCAGGGAACGGAGGAAACTGTAGAACTCGGAGTCTCGCTCGTACGCGTCGGCGAAAATCTCGATGGCCTCCGCTTCCGCCTCACCCCTGATGATGTCTGCCTGCTTGCGCGCATCCGAACGGATTTCAACGGCCTCACGGTCGACCTCCGCGCGCTTCTGCAGGTCGGCCTCGGCGCCCTGCGCGCGCTCGCGGTCGGCGATACGCTTCCGTTCCGCCTTCATGCGTTCATACACGCTGCCTGCGATGGCCTGCGGGAAGTCCGCGCGCTTGATCCTTACGTCAACAACGTCGATCCCAAGCTCACTGATGAGCGGCCGGACGGCGTCTCGCACGTCGTTTTCGATCTGTTCGCGCTTGGTCTTGATGATTTCAAGCTGTTCGTCGCTGGCGATCTCGCGGCGAAGCTCGGAGGCCACAATGTCGATTACTCTGGATCTCGCCTGTTCGACACTGCGGACGGTCTGGAAGAAGAGTAGCGGGTCCTTGACCCTTCCCCTCGCGTATACGTCGATGATCAGGCGCTTCTTGTCGGAGGTCAACAGCGACTCGGCGGGCGCGTCGAAGATGAGCAGCCTCTTTTCAAACTTGGTCACGCTGTCGATCATAGGAGCTTTGACGTAGAGTCCCGGGCTCCTGATCGAACGTTGCGGGTCTCCCAGTCGCGTAACGATGGCGAGTTCCGTCTCGTCGACGACCACCAGGACCTGCGGCAAAATAATTGCCGCCAAGACCAGGAGGGTTATGAGGAGTGTCGCGAGGAATCTCATTGGGACGTTGAGTCCGTTTCCAGCTCAGAATTCGGAGGTCCGATCTGTATCGGGGGCTGCGGCGTAAAGGGAGTCTCGCCCATCTCATTCAGGTTGAGAAGCTGGAGGATGCCACTTCCCGCTTCGCCTTCGACAATGAACAGCCTTACATCAGGGAGAATTCTCTCCATACTTTCGAGGAACAGTCTTTGCGCCGTGACATCGGGGGCCTGCTCGTACGCCTCCAAGATTGAGATGAACCGTTCGGCCTGGCCCGTTGCCTCATTTACCCTTTGAGCCTGGTAGGCATGAGCTTCCTGAAGCAGCCGCTCCCTGTCACCTCTGGCTCTTGGCAGAATATCCTCGCCGTACGCGTCGGCCAGGTTGATGATGCGCTCCTTGTCCTCTCTGGCGCGCACCACGTCGTCGAATGCGTCCTGCACCTCCGCCGGAGGGTTCACGTTCAGCAGCTTGAGTTCCGCCACGCGAATTCCGGCCTCATAGGTGTCGAGGAGCTTCTGCAGCAGCTCCTTCGCGTCGGCCTGAACGGCCTCTTTCTCTGTCGTCAGTACGTCGTCGATGTCGCGGGCGCCGACGACCTGCCTCAGAGCGGACTCGGAGGCATCCTTGATCGTCTTGCCGGCAGGGTCGACGGTGCGGAACAGAAATTTCTCGATGTCCTTGATTTCGAACTGGACGAGCAACTGGACATCGACGATGTTCTCATCCCCGGTAATCATGAGGGACTCTTCGGGGAAGGGAGTGTCGCCCCGGACGCCGATTTCGAGGCGTCGACGCTGTCGAACGTCTACGATGGCACGGGTGCCTATGGGGTTCGGCCACCACCAGTGGAGGCCCGGACCGGCCGTGTCTTCGAACATACCGAAGCGTCGGAGAGCGGCCACCTCGGCAGGTTCCACCGTGTAAAATCCCGTGCCGAGCCACGCCAGGATACCGATAACGATGAGGCCGAGGATGCCGTATACGAGACTTCCGCCTCCGCCCCCAAGACCGAACCTGCCAAAAATGCCCTTGATCCGCGAGGAGATTTGCTCGAAGTTTACTTCTGGTTCGTCTTGCCTGTACATCCGACCCCGATCACGTGCGACACGATTGATGAATTCATGGTACCACACTCGCGGTCTCGCGCTCCAAGACTTCCAGCCGTTCAAGGAATTGCGGGTAGCTCGATATGTCCGCCATTCTCAGGACGAAGGTCCGCAGATCGGGCGAGAGATCCCGAAACCTGTGAAGTTGTCCGGCGATGGGGCTGGACGATGCGGCGTTCTCGGCATAGGTGCCGTGGAACGCGAAGTAGGCCTGGTTCAGCCTACGAATGGGATAGCCGTTCTCGACGAAGAACAGGCGTCGCTCTTCCATATAGGCTTCCGCTTCATCCACCCTTCCCTTTGCCAGAAGCTCGTCGACCCGCAGTCTTGTCTCGCGCATCTCTTCGTTGAAGCCGAAATGCTCGTCGCGACCGTGGAGACCGCTCTCGGGAGCAGGTTGAGGGGCCGCCTGAGGGGAGGGAGGATCCACTCCATCCGAGAGCAGCTCTCCGGCGCGGTCGCCGATCTCCCTGCCCACGATGTCGGCCAGGGTCTCGTTCAGCGTGACCATCGCGGGTGAGGTGAACATCTTCTGGCCGAGGGGACGGAATGCCATGTAGTGGTGCATCCATTCGTGCGCGCTTGCGCGAAAGGTGTACTCCATGGGTAGGGAGTCAAGGACAGAGGCCGGATACGCGGCTAGTCCACCCACTTGGAAGCTGATGGCCGCCACATCGTGATCGGCCATCAGGCTGTCTTCGAGCCGCTCTCGGACGACGAGGCTGATGTCAGGATCCATGAGCACCTCGTGCTGCCGTTCTATTCGGTCGCGCGGCGAGGTGAGGAGGAGGACCGGCGGTCCGGCCAGGCGGATGTCGACTGGAGGGAAGACGAGGCGCTCCCACGGGGTCAGGCCCGACTCCCGAATGGCAGTGCTGAGGGCGCTCTCTATAGTCT
This sequence comes from Chloroflexota bacterium, assembly GCA_026713145.1. Taxonomy (GTDB): domain Bacteria; phylum Chloroflexota; class Dehalococcoidia; order Lucifugimonadales; family VXLM01; genus VXLM01. The sequence goes on along the minus strand of JAPOPA010000171.1, from coordinate 2,637 downwards.
CTTCGACCCCGTCCCGCAGGGCCAACCGCTCGGCAGTAAGTCGCTCGACGTCATCCTGCAGCGGGGCTACGCCGCCCGCAACTGGATCGGCCATTGCACGGTTCAGTGCGTCGTCGGCGATGAGGAGTTCGCGTCCGAGGTCAAAGTACTTGTGGAGATCGTCGCGCTTCTCCGAGTCCGACTTTTCTCCGACGGGAAGCAGCGTCGTGAGCAGGTGGAGCCACTTGTCCGGGAAGTTCCGCACCTCCCAGCCCGTAATGCTGTAGCGGTGCGGCATGGCGACACGCTGCACGGGATTCAAGGTGAAGGTGTCGCTCGCCGCGCCGAAGACCAACATTAGCGGAAGCAGAGCGAGGACTCCCCATTTGAGAATGACAAGTGCGACAGAAATGTGAGCGACTCTCAATGATGAAAACCGGGTTGAGAGGGGGCAATACCTTCCGGGCGAATCTGATAACGGCCCGGTCCGGATAGCGAGACTCTCTCCCCTTTGTTCTATCATATCGCCCTCGCCCTTCGAGACGCATATGAGATGGCCGGGGCGCATTCGGCCTGTGGTCGAGAGGAGGCTGGGTGGCGGGGGTTGAGGATTTGTTCCAGCCGGCCTCCGCCGAAATGAAGGTGTGGGGCGCTACAACGGCTATTCTCAGTGGGATGACACATGCAGCCTTGTCATCTGCACACCGAGGGATGAAATACGGCATTGCTTCCTTCGTCGTCGAATGTCGCATGGCAACGTCCGGGGATGGATTCCTGCCCCGTATCGAGGTACGGGGTGACGTTCTTTGGCAGGAATGACGAGTGTGAGTGCGGGAATGACGACAAGGGGTCTTGCCAATTACTTTCATACCAATGACTCATGTCGGCTGTCACCGACACCACCTATCATGAAAATGGCGGTAAGGGCGATTCGCGAATCGCCCCTACGGGAGGTTATCTTCATACCAATGACAGAATTGGAGTTATGCAAGGGGCTGCCTGTGCGGAAGTGACGAATGGTCGTCATCCCTCAACCACGTTGGGGTGAGGGGACTGTCGGACTTGCTTCGGTACTGAAGCGGTGTACTATCGCCGTTCTTTGGCGCTGTGCTACAATTTTGCGTTGTGTTCAACGGCTGGGCCGCAGCATAGACGAAAGAAATGGGGTAAAGGGACTCGGTGGCAAACAGCATAAAAGTAGCAATTATCGGCGTGGGAAACTGCGCTTCATCTCTGGTGCAGGGCATCGAGAAGTATCGTCATGTCGGCGAGGAGGATGAGGTGCCGGGGATCATGCACCCGGTGATGGGCGAGTACGGGGTCGGCGACATCGAGGTGGTGGCGGCGTTCGACATTAATGAAACGAAGGTGGGCCTTGACCTGTCGGAGGCGATACTGGCCGAACCGAACAACACGGTGACGTTTGCCGATGTGCCGCACACGGGCGTGACTGTGCAGCGGGGAATGACGCACGACGGGATAGGGCACTATGTGTCGGACATGGTGAAGAAGGCGCCGGGCGGGACGGCGGACATCTCGGGGACGCTGCAGGAGCGCGAGGTGGACGTGGTGATCAACTACCTGCCGGTTGGCTCGGAGGAAGCGACTCGTTGGTATGCCGAGCAGGTGCTGGCCGCGAAGGTCGGGTTCATCAACTGCATCCCGGTTTTCATTGCGAGCGGTGAGAACGACTACTGGCAGAAGCGGTTCCGCGACGCGGGAGCGCCGATAATCGGGGACGACATCAAGTCGCAGGTGGGCGCGACGATTGTACACCGCGCGCTGGCGCGGCTGTTCATGGACAGGGGCGTCCAGCTTGACAATACGTACCAGCTCAACTTCGGTGGGAACACCGACTTCCTGAATATGCTGGAGCGCGAGCGTCTGGTCAGCAAGAAGGTATCCAAGACGCAGTCAGTGAGGTCGCAGATCGACAATGAGATCCAGGCCGAGAACATCCACATCGGGCCGAGCGACCACGTGCCGTGGCTGACGGACCGCAAGTGGGCCTACATCCGCCTGGAGGGGACGAGCTTCGGGGACGTGCCGCTGAACGTGGAACTCAAGCTGGAAGTCTGGGACAGTCCCAACTCGGCAGGGGTGGTAATCGACGCCATCCGGTGCGCGAAGATCGCCAAGGACCGTGGCGTGGGCGGGCCGATTCTGGGGCCGTCGGCCTATTTCATGAAGTCTCCGCCGGTGCAGTACCACGACGACGTGGCGCGTGAGATGGTGGAAGACTTCATAGTGGGGCAAGACGGGACCGGGTAGGAGCCCGGGGTTCTGGGTTCTGGGTTCTTGGGTAGATTGGGGCAAGCCCCCTGTCTGTATCTCTTCCCCTGTGAGGGAGAGATGTGTCGTTTATTCCTTCAGATGAACATTTGAAGTATTCTACACCGCTTTGCTGCGCTCAGGATATTTCATGGGGGTTGCTACTACGTAGTCAACATAGTTTTGATAGTGGAGATTACCCTCACCCCCGTATCAAGTACGGGGCAGGCTCTAGCCCTCTCCCACGACGGAGGCTGTCTCATAGCTTCACGCGGCGTGCAGTGATTGAGTACACGCTGGGGATGTGATGGGCGATGACCGGTAGACTCTATAGAGTCTGCGAGTGGCGATTCGTGGTCGGGCCGTCAGCAACGGTGCCAAGCGGTT
>JAPOPA010000091.1 GCA_026713145.1 Chloroflexota bacterium | reverse complement strand
GTACTCAATCACTGCACGCCGCGTGAAGCTATGAGACAGCCTCCGTCGTGGGAGAGGGTTAGGGTGAGGGTTCTCTTTGGTGGTGGGCCAGAATCAAATGGAACTGGTACCAGTCCCGAATCCAAAACCATAACAATTGGGTGAACTCTCGTCCGCCCCAACTCAGACAAGCAGTCCTTCGACGTTCACGCAGCGTTGTATACTATGATTGCGGCAACCGGACACGGAAACGTCGTGATCGAATCCCCATCTGAATGAGAGGTATTCAGAAAATGCTGTTCAAGAGACTCACGGGCGCCAAGACGATCAAGAAGCAGGAGGGTGTGACAGCACCTCCCGGCCAGTTCGTCACCGACAAGTGGCCGGTCATGACCTTTGACGCCCCGCCGAGGATCGAACTTGAAACGTGGCGATTCGACATCTTCGGCCTGGTGGACGAGGAGAAGTCACTCAACTGGGAAGAGTTCATGTCGCTGCCCAAGGTCACGATCGACTCGGAGTTCCACTGTGTGACGCAGTGGAGCCGCCTCGAAAACACCTGGGAGGGCGTGTCGTTCTCCGAGGTGATGGGCCTCATAGAGCCGAAGCCCCAGGCGTCCCATGTCATGGTGCACTGCTTCGGCGGGTACACGACCAACCTCGCACTCGACGTTCTGCTCGACGACGACGTGCTCTTCGCCTACAACCACGACGGAGCGCCCCTCGACCGAGACCACGGTGGGCCCCTTCGGCTGGTCGTCCCCAAGAAGTACGCATGGAAGAGCGCCAAGTGGGTCAACGGCATCGAACTCATGGACCGCGACCGTCCCGGCTTTTGGGAGCAGCGCGGCTACCACATGGAGGCCGACCCCTGGAAAGAAGAGCGCTTCGGCAGCTTCTGGTAGGAGGCGGGGATTTATTGCCTCTGTTCCGTCACCTGAGCGGCGTTGGCCTCTTTGTAAGCTTGCGTCACGAGGTCAAGGATACGATCACTCGTATCCTCTGTGGAGACACCCTTCCCTAATTTGAAGCCGAGCGCATCCTCTAGCTGTGGAATAGCATTTGGGGCACACCGTTCGAACACACTTCGATAAAAGCCCAGGGACGGGCCCGAGTAAATGTTATTCCAGATCCACACAAACCCACTTTTTTCCGAAGGTAGCTGAGGTGAGAGACCAAACCACTCGCTCTTCCCCTCACTCTTCCTTCCAATACTCGTTACGAGGCGTGCCAGTCCCCGTTCGTCAAGAGACCGCGCCCACTTGAGCAACTTTCCTAAAGTCGGCTGGTGTTCTTCGGGCGCATCTACTATCGAGGCTTCAAACTCGTGAAAACCTGCGACCCAGCGAGCCGACGACCTGCGTTGCTGTTGAGATTCCTCAGCCCGGTCTCGAACTTTAACAAGATAGTCCTGCGCCTCAGGTAGGGGAATCACTTGGTCGACGTCTATAAGCAACTCTTCTCCATGACCATAGACCCTAAGTCGGACGCAGCGGATATCGAGCCCGGCGTCGTTGAGCCACAGCACAGAGGTCGTCAGCTCTTTGGAGAAGCCTTCCGACACGAGCAGGATCCTCGGGCGCTCCGTAGCCACTTGCGGTTCTGTTACGCCATCGCCTACATCCAGAAATTGTTGGATGCGCTCTTGAGCATCTTCGTCGACACCGCGCTCCTGAAGGTATTGCCGGTGGGCATCGACGATCTGATCGAGCGTCATGTTGGCCGCCATCGCCGCGTAGCGAATCGCTTGGAGTTCCATGTGCTCGCCAGTGTCCCCTCGTTTTAGCTCAACGACGACGAGGTTTCGGTCTTCTCCAATGCCCAGCAGATCGATGCTCCTCCCGCTTTCCGCCCAGTTGCTGAATTCCTCGGCGACGATAAAAAGGCCATTTTCGATGACATCAGGCTGGTCACGGAGGATGCGTTGGAGGTCCTGTCGCTCCAGAACTCCTTCACTGCCGAGTGACGTGCGGTCTATTGCTTGGAACCCATCCTTGGCCATTGACATTCGATAAAGCATGGTTCCTCCTGATACACGCACAAATATCGCTCAACCATAAGGCAAACGCAAGGCTGTTCGTGCAATTTAAGATTCCCTTAAAATGAAAAGGCCCCTTCTGGCGAGGACCGAAGGGGCCTTTATATTGGGCCGGGGGCCGGCCTGGTTTATTGGCGCTATGCCGCGCGAATCGTGGACGTGCGTGCCCTGGCCGGTCGCTTGGCTGCCTTACTCTTGACAGGAGCCATCTCCATGCCGAAGAGGCTCGGCTTGCGAAGGTCAGCCATGTAGCCGCACATGAGGCATTCGCGATACTCTCCGTACATATCTCGGTTTTCGTGCATATCTCCGCTGCACCTGGGACAAGCCTTGAACATGATCATTTCAGCGCCTCCTTCCGTCAAACTTGATAGACTTTCAGATTCCTCGTGATTGGGAGTCGCTCCCCGCGGTAGATAGACGATCGTCGTGACTGACAAGTTCCCGGCTACCGACTCTACAATCAACTCCCTTGACATGCTTTGTGTCAACTTATACAATGTGCTTCGTAACCCCTAAAACGTAGTCGAGACCGATTGAGTTAGTATGCTGTTCGATCCTGACAGGCCCTCCACTCGCCGCTCCGGTTTTGTCAATAAAACGTCCTCGTTGCCGCTGGGGTTAGCGGCGGCGTTACAGGACATAATCGAGGAGACGAGCAGGGTACGTGAGTCCGCCCGTTCGCGTGGTGCGGAAGGGTCTTCGACAGGCTCAGGTCGAACGAGGAATGAGGGGCGAGGTTCCGGACGGCCGGAGATTGACGGTGTCTACATCATCAGCGTCGCGGCCCGCATTCTGGAAATGCACCCGCAGACGCTCCGAAAATACGAGCGCGTAGGACTCGTAAGGCCGACTCGGACCGAGGGCATGCTCCGGCTCTACTCCGAGCTTGACATAGCGCGGCTGCGCTTGATCAAGCACCTGGTGGGTGATCTCGGACTAAACTTGGCTGGCGTGCAGCTCGTACTCGAACTGTTCAACAACCTGCTCAAGGCAAAGGTCGAGATACGGCGCGCCGACGACGCGGACGCCAAACAGGCCCTCGACGTCAGCATCGACGAGATGATCGCCCTGCTGTACTCAGAGCGGAAGCGGTAGTGCTCCCGAACTATCGAGAGTCCAAATCTTAAGCACAGAAGGTGCGACAATGAGCGAACATAAGGATGACACCGAGGAGGTCTCGGCTCAGGGCGGTGGGGACGAACTCCCAGCCGATGATGAGGCTATTGATTTTCAAGCCCGTCTTGAAGAGTCGGAGCGCGAGCGCGAGCAGTTTAAGGGCATGGCTGCCCGCGCGCAGGCCGACCTCGTTAACTACCGCAGGCGGGCCGAAGAAGAAAAGGAAGAGATACAGCGAAGCGCGAAGTCTGGCCTGCTGATGAAGATGATCTCGACCGTCGACGACCTCGACCGCGCGCTGGCGATGATTCCGAATGACGAGTCCGCGGGATGGAGTGAGGGTATCGAGCTTGTGCGGCGGAACGTTGTAAATATCTTAGATGTGGAAGGCGTGACCAAGATCGAGTCCCAGGGCAGACCCTATGACCCCGCCTACGCCGAAGCTCTCCTGTTCAGAGAGACGGAGGACGGCGACGAGGGAACGGTGGTCGAGGTCTTCAGGGAAGGCTATATGTACAAAGACCGGGTCCTCCGGGCCGCGCAGGTCGTGGTTGCCAAGCGCCCGGAGCAGGCGGAAACCGATGATTCGAACGAAACGAACAGCGACAAGGAGACAACGTAATGGCGAAGATATTGGGCATCGATCTGGGCACGACCAACTCGTGCATGGCCGTGATCGAGGGAGGCGAACCCCGCGTGATCGAGAACGCGGAGGGTGGGCGTACAACCCCGTCCGTGTCGGCACTTAACCCCAAGAGCGGTGAACGCTACGTCGGGACTACCGCCAAGAGGCAGGCCGTGACGAACTCCGAGAACACCATCTTCTCGGTCAAACGGTTCATGGGCCGAAGGTATGCCGAAGACAGCGTTCAGCGCGACATGAAGCTGGTGCCGTTCAAGGTGGACAAGCACAACAACGGGGACGCGTACGTAGTCATGGGCGACAAGAGCTACGCGCCGCCGGAGATGTCGGCCATGATCCTGCAGAAACTCAAGCAGGACGCTGAGGCCAAGCTGGGCGAGACGATAACCCAGGCGGTCATCACGGTGCCCGCCTACTTCAACGACAGCCAGAGGAACGCCACCAAGGACGCGGGACGCATCGCGGGACTGGAGGTGCTGCGGATCATCAACGAGCCGACGGCGGCGTCGCTCGCCTACGGCCTTGATAAGAAGGGCGAAGAGACCATCGCCGTCTACGACCTCGGCGGCGGGACGTTCGACATCACCATCCTCCAGATCGGCGAGGGCGTCTTCGAGGTCAAGTCGACCAACGGGGACACGCACCTCGGAGGCGACGACTTCGACCAGCGCATCATGGATTGGATCGTGGAGGAGTTCAAGCGCGACCAGGCAATCGACCTCGCGAACGATCGCATGGCCCTACAGCGTCTGCGTGAGGCCGCGGAGAAAGCCAAGATCGAGCTCTCCTCGCTTATGGAGACGGAGATCAACCTGCCGTTCATCACTGCCGACGCCTCCGGCCCGAAGCACTTGGTGATGAGCCTTTCGAGGTCGAAGCTGGAACAGCTGGTCGGCGATCTCGTGGAGAATTCCATCGGCCCCTGCAGGCAGGCCCTTAAAGACGCGGAGGTCGAAGCGGGCGGCATTGACGAGGTCATCCTCGTCGGAGGCATGACGAGAATGCCGGCGGTGCAGAAGGCCGTCCAGGACCTCTTCGGCAAGGAGGCTCATCAGGGCGTGAACCCCGACGAGGTGGTTGCCGTGGGAGCAGCCATCCAGGCCGGGATTTTGCAGGGCGACGTTCAGGACCTGCTGCTGCTTGACGTGACGCCGCTGACCCTTGGCATCGAGACGCTCGGAGGCGTGTCGACGGCACTCATTCCACGCAACACGACCATCCCGACCGCCAAGACTGAGACGTTCACCACCGCGGCGGACGGACAGACGAGCGTCGAGGTACACGTCCTCCAGGGCGAACGCGACATGGCGAGCAACAACAAGAGCATCGGACGGTTCATGCTCGATGGCATCTTGCCCGCGCCTCGCGGCGTCCCGCAGATCGAGGTGACGTTCGACATCGACGCGAACGGAATCCTGAACGTTTCGGCAAAGGATAAGGGCACCGGCAAGGAGCAGAAAATCACGATAACGGCCAGCTCCGGCCTGAGCGACAACGAGGTCGACCAGATGGTCCATGACGCCGAGGAGCACGCGGAGGAAGACCGAGTACAGCGCGAGAAGGTGGAGACCCGCAACGCCGCCGAGAACTCCGCGTTTGCCGCCGAGAAGCTCGTCAAAGAAAACGAAGACAAGATTCCGGACGAGATGAAGGAAGACATCAACGGGAAGATCGCCGCTGTCCGCGCCGCAATCTCCGACGACGACACAGACCGGATCAAGTCGGCAATGGAGGAATTGAACACGGCGCTTCAGGGGGTAGGTCAGGCCGTCTACGGGCAGCAGGAAGGGGCTCAGGCTTCAGCCGAGGATGTGGATGCACCGGCATCCGATGACAAGGACGGCGACGACGACAGCACGGTTGAAGGTGAGTTCCGCGAAG
>JAPOPA010000092.1 GCA_026713145.1 Chloroflexota bacterium | reverse complement strand
CCTCACATGGTCCGTGTCAGACCAGCCCTGGCACTCCGGCGACAAACTCATGCTCCGCATCTCCCAAGCCAACCCCTAACCCCCTCTCCACCCTCCGCGCCCTCTGCGGTAAATCCTCTTCCTTCCTGCACCCTGTCCCCCTCTGTGTCCGCTATGATCTCTGTGGTGAGTTCTCCCCAGCACCCACAACCCAGCACCCAGCACCCGATTGACACACAATCGCACCCGTCGTTATCATTGAATCGACTACGGCGTCCCTTCTGCAGGCCCTCCACCCACAGGAGTCCCCCATCATGGCAACATACGTCAAGAGCGAAGCTCAGGACTGGGCTTGGGAGAACCTCCGCGGCGAGTGGAGCACCCTGATGACCCCGTTCACCCCCGACGACGAGGTCGACGACGACGCCCTCCGGCACAACATCCGCCACGTCATCTCTCTCGGCACCCGCGGAGCCGGATGCACATGGGGCATGGGCGAGTTCTGGAGCCTCACCCGCGAGGAGCGCACTAGGGTATACGACACCTTCGCCGACGAAGCGGCCGGACAGTGGCTCACCGGCGCTCACGTGACCCACACCTCCGTTAAAGATATGCTCGCCCTCGCAGACCACGCCGAGAGCGCAGGCTTCGATCTCCTCATCGCCGCTCCGCCCTACTTCGTGACAAAGACCGAGTCCCAGGTAGTCGACTTCATTCGACGCCTGGCAGACTCCACCAACCTCGCCATCATGTTCTACAACTCGCCCCAGTTCGGCATCGTCATGAGCGCCGACGGCCTCAGACAACTCTGTGATATCCCCAACGTCGTCGGAGTCAAGGAGGCCAGCTTCAACCGCGACCTCACTATTGAGGCACACCGCCTTCTCGGCGACACCGCAATCATCAGCGCCCCCGACGAGTGGGTCCTCTTCAAGGGCCGCGAGCTCGGCTTCCAGCAACAGGTCATGTTCGCCAACACCTCCGACTGGCGCTTCGACCGCCCCGGCGACAACAACTACGTCCAGTTCATCGACCGGGCCACGCAGGGTGACATCGACGATGCCATGTACGAAGAGCGACTCGCGCCTGTCAAAGCCCTCTCCGACAAGTGGTGGCAATACACCGTCGCCAAGTTCGGCGGCGCGCTTCCCGCATCCATGTGCAAGTACTGGGGCGAGCTCATGGGCCTTCAACACGGCCACGTTCGCCCCCCTCTCTCCGATCTCGACGACGAAGAAAAGGAACGACTGAAGTCCGAGTTGGAGGCCGTCCAGAGCGCCTCCCTCGCAACGGCAAGGGGTTAATCACATGATCTTGATGGTGAGCGTTCAGAATCTCGACGAGGCCAAGCACGCCCTGAAGGGCGGCGCGGACATCGTGGACGTCAAGAACCTGCAGGAAGCCCTCGTCGGCTCCGCCAACCCGTGGGTCATCGAGCAGGTCCGCGACGCCATCCCCGAGCCTCACCACGCCAGCGTCACGCTCGGCGTCGTCCCCAACCAGATCGGCACAGTCGCCATGGCCGTCTACGCCGCCGGACAGATGGGAGCGACCTCCGTCAAGGTCGGCTTCATGAACACCGAGTACGACCACGCCGTCGAGACTCTTCTGGCATCGAAACAGGCCCTCGAGGGCACCGACACCAAGCTCATCGGCTCCCTCTTCGCAGACAACCCGCTCTACGACGGACTCGAGGCCGACCACATGGTCAAGCTCGCCAGGGAAGGCCAGTGCGACGGATGGCTCATCGACACCCTCACCAAGGACGGACGCAACCTCTTCGACTTCATGTCCGAGTCCGAGCTCCGCGACATGGTCTTCGATAGCAAGCAGGACGGCATGAGCACCGCCCTCTCCGGCCACCTCAAGATCGACAACCTCGACGAGCTCTCCCGCATCAACCCCGACATCGTCGGCGTGCGCGGTGCCGTCTGCGCACAGGGCGAACGCAGCGAGGGCGTCTACTGGGAGGCCGTCGCAGAGTTCAAGCGACAACTCGACATGCGCCAGTCCGGCGAGATCGACGTCCTCGACGGCGCGTACATGGCCAACGGCAGCAAGAACGGCGACGGCAACAGCGGCTGGGTAGTCGTCGACGGCACAGGCAAGACCTGCGCCAGCATCCTCGCCGAGCTCACCGAACGCGTCGAAGCCGACTCACAGACCTTCCTCGAAGTCATCATGCCCAACGTCCTCAACACCTACGACGTAGTAGTCTGGGCCGAAGAACACGGCCACACCATCCTCACCCAGCGCAAAGACACCGACGGCTCCATGCGCATCCTCATCCAGCCGTAACACACGCCTGACCAATCCACCTCCACACCATCATTCCTGCGAAGGCAGGAATCCAGAGGGGCGTGGGTGCCCCCAACCCTGAACACCTACCAATGACTCGGAAACTCTACTTCAACCAGTCCAACAAATACCCCTTTGACTTGGGCAAGGTTCTGTATGCCGCACAGGACTTCCGCTGGTGTAAGTGGGACAACGAATGGCACTCCGGCGTACTCGCCGGGAACCTGATCCACATCCGTCAAGTCGACAGCGTTCTGGAGTACAAGTCTCACTCAGGCGCAGACCTCGATGTCATGCTGCGCTCCTACTTCCGTCTGTGCGACCCCATCGACGATATCTACGACCAATTGGCTTCACGCGACTCATACATTGCCCAACTTGTGAAGAAATATCATTGGCTTCGCGTCTTGCGTCAGCCAGATTCATGGGAGTGCACGGTTTCCTACATTTGCTCTGCTACCAACAATGTCGACCGCATCAGTGGGATTGTTGAGAAGATCGCAGAGAATTTCGGAGGCAGGTTAGACTTGGACGGTGACGTCCGTTTTGCCTTCCCAACACGTCGTAAGGTACTCCGTGTTGGCGTGGGACAATTTAGGGAATTGAGTCTGGGCCTTGACCGTCATTGCAAGATAATCACCGCCGCTGAGCGGATACGAGACGGCCAGTTGAATTTGTCACGTGCCGCAAGACCTGAAGCGCTCTACCACAAAGCAAAGGGGCAACTAACTGCTTGTTACGGGATTGGAAATAAGGTTGCCGACTGTATAGCCCTGTTCGGGTTGGATATAACGGAGGCATTCCCGGTGGACGTGCATATTGGGCGAGCACTAGCCAAACGTTACGGTGATTGCCCAATGCCAGAGAACTCTTCGACCCTGTCAAATAGGAAATATTGCGAAATTGTCAATTGGGCCCAAGATCGCTTTGGAAAGTACGCTGGCTTCGCCAATCAGTTCCTTTTCCATGAGGAACGCGAGAATTCACAGTTAATGGGGAGGTAGACAGATTCAACGCCGCCAACGCAGTTTGCCTGCTTTACCTTCCCATGCCCCCATGCCCCACTAACTCCCCCTCAACCACCACACCAACCACCCCTTCCATTTACAAAATACCCTCGAAGGACGACAGGACTTCCGCTGGCGTAAGCTCCCCCTTTACACCCCCGCCACATCCCCTCTCCGCCCGCGACGGCGAGTCGCCTCTACTCCCCCCTCACCCCCGCCAACGCCGCCCTCGCACCCGACGCCGCCCACGACCCGTCATCCCCGCACGTCACGAACCGGCAGCCCTCGTCGATCCAGAACCTCGCTAGCTCCACGTCGCCGAGAGAAATTCCCGGTATCTTCCCCGTCTTGTGACACGCCGCGATCACCGACCGGATAGCCGCCGTGTGCTCCGGCGTCCCCGGCGTCGTCCCCATCGACGCGGACAGGTCCCCAGGCCCGATCCAGCACCCGTCGATGCCCTCCACCGCCAGGATCGCCTCAGCGCTCTCCACCGCAGGAGCCGACTCGATCTGCACCGCCAGGAATATCTCCTCATTCGCCTGCTCCTGGTAATCATCGGGATCGTCCGACAGGAACCCCGTCCCGAAGTTCCCGCCCGACCTGCCGCCCAGCGGGGGATACCGCGCCGCGAGAACCGCCTTCTCCGCGTCCTCCACCGAGTTCACCAGCGGAATGATGACACCCATCGCTCCGATATCCAGCAGACGGCCGATCAGCCCGAAGTCGTTGCTCCGCACCCGCGCCATCGGCAGGGCCGACCCCAGCGCGATCGACCGGAACGCGTACATCACCGATTCCTCCGTCCACGCCCCGTGCTGCATATCCACCACCACATAGTCGAATCCCACCCGCGACAACGCCTCCGCCGACAGCACAGACCCGAGCCCTGCCTCCGCCCCAATCGACGGCTCCCCCCGCAACAACTTTTGCTTGACCGTGTTCGTCCTCATTGGCGCCTCCTACTCTTCTCTGCTATCAGAAACCTGAATGCACCCGCTGCCAGGTCACAATGGAGGAACAGACCAGGTGCCCCCCTTATACTCTCTACTTTCTACTTTCTTTTCTCCGCGATCTCTGCGCCCACTACATTGAATCTCCAGAATCCACGCTCTCGCCCGCGACGGCGAGTCGCCTCTCCATCACGCGGATCGCCTCCGGGTTATTGTCCACCAGGATAAACCCCCGCCCCAGTTTCGCAGCCGCCTCGCCCGTCGTCCCACTCCCCGCGAAGAAGTCCAGCACCACGTCACCCGGATTAGAGTGCACCCTCACGATCCGCTCCACGATTCCGAGCGGCTTCTGCGTCGGGTACCCCGTTTTTTCTTTCCCGTTGGTCGGCACGATGGTGTGCCACCAGACGTCGGTCGGCGTCTTCCCACGCTCTGCCTTGTCCTGCCCCACCAGATCGGGGGCCATGTAGGGAATCCTGTCCACGTCCTCGTAGTT
>JAPOPA010000093.1 GCA_026713145.1 Chloroflexota bacterium | reverse complement strand
CCCCCCCCCGCGGCAACGCATCAAAGTGGGGGACCGTGCTCCCCTCCCCGCATCTGGCCACCCCGCCCCCACCCCCGGTCCGGGAGGACTCTTCGCCCCCCGCCGTGCCCATGGTAGCGAGCGCCACGCCCGTGGTAGTTGCGACCATGCCTCCGGTCGTCGTGGAGCCCACCTTCACGCCCACGCCGCTGACCGCGCAACCGGCGATATACTCGGGTGCCTTGACAATTGCCGGCCTGGCGACCATCCCTCCCGGTTCGGTGCTGACGGCACGCATCGGCACCTCCTACGAGTCCCTGCCTGCCGCCATTGTTGGCCAGGGCTATCAGAACCTCGTTATTGCTCCGGGGAGTTCGAGTTTCATCGGTCAACCGATCGAGTTCTTTATGAACGGCTTCAAGTCGGTCTCTCTCGATACTTTCGAGAGCGGCGCTCGGAAGACCAGCTTCGAGATCATATTCATCGGGTATCCTACTCCCACGGTGGAGCCGACATCCACACCCGAAGCTGACCCGGAACCGACGGTCGCGCCGGCGACGAATACGCCCACGCCTACGCCTAGCCCTCAGCCGGCGGATACGCCCGGGCCGCCCACTCCAACTGCCAGTGCGACTCCTCCGCCGACACCGACGCCGACGGCCACCCTGCGTCCCACCCGGACGCCGATACCGACGCTCGCTCCAACGAACACGCCTGAAGCGTCCGCTGCGCCTCCGAGCCCTGAGGTTATTGTCGTGACCGCCACGCCAGCACCGACGGAAGTCCCGATGCCGGAACCGGCAGGTGGTACCTGCTCCTGCACCGGTTCAGCGCCGCTGTCCTCCGGAGTCGGATCCTTGCTCATGCTCATTGCTCCCGTGGGTCTTCTCTACGGAGCCCGCCAGGTCCGAAGACGCCGCCGTCTTTAGCCCCGGCAAGGTCAGCGGGACGTTTCCTAGTGGCCCATTCTGAGCCTAGGCGCTAAAACGGACGCGTAATCGGCTTGTTTCATTCCTCACTCCGTTCGCCGTGGGCAGGGCTATGCCCCGCGCGAGGGGCCGTGCATGGGAGTCAGTAACTGCCGAAGAATCACCCACAGTCTCTCCCCAGCCCGGGGGGTGCGATACAGGGAGGAAGTTTCCCCAGAGGTACTTAGATGCCTGTCTAAGGGCGTTATGGGCCTCCTTCCGTCCCGACCAACGATGACCGCCACCCGGTCCCCGGCACCCTTCCTTGACACCGCCCAAATCCCGGTGCTACATTCGACATACAACCAAGACTCTCGCGAGGACATCCGACGACGTGTTCCTGTCATTCCGAGAACGTACCATCCTCAACCTCATCGTCAGTGACTACATTCGCGAGGCAACGCCCGTCGCGTCCGAAGCCCTAGCGCGACGGCACGGTCTCGGCGTCAGCTCGGCGACCATCCGCAACGACGTCATGGATCTCGAACAGAACGGGTTCCTCACTCGACCTCACCCTTCTGCGGGCGCCGTTCCACTCGACAAGGCCTATCGCCTCCACGTAGAGACGATCTCAGGCGACGGACATTCTCATCTGCCGTCGAAAGTGCAGTCCGCCGCCAAGCAACGGTTGAGCGAGGCTGAGCGGGATATCGATGAGTGGCGGAATGAGGCCGCCGCCGTTCTGGCCGGCCTCGTCGGGAACATGGCAATTGCCACCTTCCCATCGTCGGATGAGACAAGGATTCGACATATCGAGCTGGTGTCGCTCAAGGACGTTCTCGGCCTCCTGATCATTGTCCTCGAACAAGCGAAGGTGAGGCAGCAGTTCGTTCGCTTTGAGACCCCTGTCCCGCCCGTCGAGATGCAGACGATCTCCAACAAGCTAAACACCCTCCTAAGGGGCAAGTCTTCGCGCGAGATCGAATCGAATCCCCTCGAACTCTCGGCGGCTGAGGAGGACGTCGTCGATACCACCGTAGACATCCTGCGCGAGGAAGAGGCCTCTCGCTACAATGATCACTTTCTTGCCGGTATGAGGAATCTTCTCTCCCAACCCGAATTCGAAGACAAGGACACTCTCGAAATCGTAATTCGAAGCGTGGAAGACGGCTCACTGGGCCGCTCCGTATTGGCGCAGGCGCCCGAGGGATCGGTGATCCGCGTCGTAATTGGAAGGGAAAACGCCGGTGACATGCTCAGGCCACTAAGTGTAGTGTTGAGACGCTACGGCATCCCCGGGGATATGAACGGCGTAATCGGCGCAATCGGGCCCGTTCGCATGGAGTACGGTCGTACCATCGCAGGTGTTGAATTTATGAGCGCCCTGATGACCGACCTGGTCGAGACCGTCCACGCCTAGTGGCGGGTGGGCAGACCGCTGGATACTCGGCGAAGCCAAAAGAGGTGGTACCCCTGGCCGGACTCGAACCGGCGACACACGGTTTAGGAAACCGTTGCTCTATCCGCCTGAGCTACAGGGGCATGTCAGCTAATGAGTCTGGGTTAGTAGATGGAATCAGGGTGGTACCCCCGGCGGGACTCGAACCCACGCACCCGGCTCCGGAGGCCGGTGCTCTATCCACTGAGCTACGGGGGCGGGCACACGAAAAACTATAGCATCGTCCCGCCGACGGAACAAGCCGCGCCCCCATTTGCGCCTTGCATGACCCCTATGCAGCGAATACGGGCCCAGCCAACTGAAACTAGGCCGTATTTGTGCGGCAAGGGGTTGACAACACCATATGACCTCAATATGATAAGGCCGCCGTTAGAGCACCGTCTTGGCGCGTTATATCTTCCTAAAAAGCGGCGGGGTAGGGTGCTTGACCGGTAAAGAGTCCAGAGACTCAGAAATCCTGTAGTTAGGGGGCGAAATGAAAATGGAAAAAGCTCCACGGAGCATCATGGTAATGGTGCTTGCTTCGGTATTCGCGTTGCTGTTCTTGGCGGCCTGTCAAGGGCCTGCGGGTAAGTCAGGTCTTCCTGGCAATCCCGGTGAGCCTGGCAATCCCGGTAATCCTGGGCCACAGGGCCCTGCGGGCCCTCCGGGCCCTCCGGGTGTCCCCGGCCTCCCCGGTAACCCCGGTAACCCCGGTGAGCCTGGACTCCCCGGCGAGCCTGGACTCGCTGGGCCTACAGGTCCTCAGGGACCTCCGGGTGTTTCGCCCGGCGCTGGTGTGGCAATTAGCAGCAACCCCATCTACCTTGATCAGGGTCTGACAATCTGGGGCTCCGGCTTCCAGCCGTTCGAGCCTGTTCAGGTGTACTTCGACCTGCAGGGTGGACGTGACCCGAACCTCGGCTTCGCAACCGCCAACGGTGGCGGCGCGTTCGAGGTGGTCGTGGCTGGCCCGCTGAGCGCTGTCGCCGGCGTTGCGCGAACAATGGATCAGTTGCTGGCCCTTGATGCCGTGACGGTTATGGTTCAAGGAGCCGACAGGAGCTTCGCAAGCGCCCCGGCTTCGGTCGTGGCTTCGACGCCTCCTGTTGTCATCCGCCCGCCCGCTCCGCCGGTTACGGTTGATGCGAGCCTCACTGCGGGGTGTGTCATGGCTGGATCGGAAGTCAGCATCTTGGGTTCCGGCTTCAAGGCTGGCGAGTCTAGCAACTTCTTCCTCGTGACCGGTTCTCAGGCTGATGGTGCGCCCGTCCAGGCCTCAATTGGCAGCGCAGTCGCCAACGATCGAGGCGCCCTAATGGCCGACATCGGAATAGAAGCAGACACAGAGCCTGGCCTTTACGGGATCAAGGTAGCAGGCATTCGAGGCACTGAGGCAACGGCCCCATTGCTGGTCGTGTCCGGTTCAGGTTCGGACGTCTGTAAGTAGTCTGACTTAGTCAGCAACCGATGAGCCCCGTGGGTTTATACCCACGGGGCTTGTTTCTTTGTATGGCCGTATCGAGATATCGAGAGTGTTCTCGTAACGTCTAGCCACGCAAGGTACGTATGGAGTAGGCTGGGCATGACGGGAACGCTCCGCTTCCGATGTCGCCAGCCTGATATGAACCGTTGCCTGACTATTCCGGTATTGCTGCTCTTCGCCCTCACACTTTCTTGCGGGGCACCCGAACAGTCGGCTGACGGCCTTGTCGAACCCGACAAGACAACAATCGTTGCTCCAGTAGAAACACCGTTTTCGACCACCACGCCGACAACAACACTCGACGCTCCTCCTCGCAGAGGGAACGTCCGACTCGTCGATGGTCGTACTGCTCCTGTCGTTCGCACCGTACCCCGCGATCTCATTCCTGCCGTATTCAACCCCATCCATCTTCCTGCTGGCGATGTAGGTGAGCAAGTCCTCGATACCTCCTCCGTGATTGGCGTGGCCATCGGAGACGAGAGCGTGGCGTACTCAGTCTCGTATTTGAGCAGCCGGGAGATCGTGAACGACACCGTTGGAGGTACACCCATCGCCGTCACGTGGTGACCGCTTTGCAAGACGGGCATAGTTTATGCCCGAACGGTGGACGGCGAGACGCTCACTTTCGGGGTTGACGGCACCCTGATCCTCAATTCCCTCGTAATGTACGACCGCGAGACCGAGTCGCGGTGGAGCCAGTTCCTCGGTCGCGCCGTCGACGGCCCCAAACGTGATACGGAACTGACTTTCGTCCCATCCGTGATGGTCTCATGGGGTGCTTGGAAGACGGAACACCCCGACACTCTGTTCTTGGACACCGGCAGCTCACGGCCAATTTACGACAGTTACGAGGACTACTACCTCGATCCCGACGCAATCGGAGCGTTCGGCGAGGTCAATCGCGACCGCCGCTTCGACAGAAAGGATATTGTCCTGGGAGTGGCTCTTGGGGAAAACGCGCGGGCCTACTCCCTGGGCGACCTCTTTCGCAACAAGGTCATCAACGACACCCTCGGCGAGACGAGTATCGTCGCAGTATTCGACGAGTACAGCTACCTGTCGACCGTATTCGACCGCACCGTTGCAGGCAGGACACTCGCCTTTAGACAGGGCGACGAGCCCCTGCAAATGGTCGACGAGCAGACGAACTCCGTTTGGAACAAGCTGGACGGCAGGGCTACATCCGGCCCGCTCAAAGGCGAGCGCCTGACGATGCTGCCAAGCTTCCAGCTCTTCTGGTTCGCCTGGTCCGACTTTTATTCCAACACAACGGTCTATCGCCCGTCTAATTCACCCTAGAAGATTCTTAGGTGGTTGCCTAAACGTTCACCAGCCTACCGCCCTCTTGATGCGACCGTAGGAAGCCCGCCATGATTTGCACGGACTTCCTGGCGTCTCGCGCCGGGGAGGTGCTCTCCGTGCCGTTGGCGAGGTTGTCTACGATCTCCCGGTAGGACGCCTCGATTCCCCGTGACCGGTGTATGTCGGGCGTCAGCGTCGTATGGATCGTGTTGTAGGCGTAGTCAGGATCGGTTAACTGGAGTTCCGCCGACTCGCCATCGAACTTGAACTTGATCGTACCTTTCGTGCCGGTGATAATCACGTCTCGCGTTGAGTCCGGGGTGTTCTTAAGGCACGAATAGAAGGCCCGGACGCCGTTGTCGAATACGACGTACCCCGTGGCGCCCGGATCGCGCTCCGTGGCGTTGCCTCCACCCGTTCCCCTGTACACGTCCCAGTCGTCGTAGCCGTCTTCGAGGTGGGCCGAAACCTTCACGGGGTTCGCCTCCGTGAAAAATACCATCGCATCAAGGAGGTGCGATCCGCTCCTGAACATCCATGCCTGCATACCGCCGAAAGAAGCGGACATCGTGCTCAACTCGCCGATAGCACCCGATCTGATGGCGTCGCGGACCATATGGAACGCCGGACTCCACCGCCGGGTGTAGTCGACCGAGAGGACCACCCCGTTCGCCTCGCAGGCCGCGATCATGCGATCGGCGTCCTCCACGTTCGTGGCAATGGGCTTCTCGCAGAAAATGGCCCGGACGCCGGATTGCGCCGCCGCCACCGTGGGTTCGGCGTGGAGGTGTTCCGGCGTAGCCACCGTGACGATGTCAAGATCCTCCTTAGCCAGCATCTCGTGGTAATCGCTGTACATTCGCGCGTTGGACCATCTCTCGTTCCAGTTGTCGCGGAAGCGTTCGCGCCGAGCGGGATCCAAGTCACAGCCAGCGGCGATCTCGATTTCCGGCACGTGGCCGATGGACCAAACGTGGGATACCATCACGCGGTCACCGAAGGGAACGAATGCCGGCTTCTCGGCCGCCTTCATCGCCGCTTGGATGACGGTGGGCAGGTCTTCGGACGGAAGCTTGCGAATAGCGACCGGCCCCAGCCCTATGATTCCCAACCGGTATTTTTGCCCGTTCAACTTGATGGTGCTCCCGTGATCTGCCTTCAAGAGTACATTACTGCAGCATTGGACTCCCTGCTCTTACGCCCTCGTGTCGACCGGACGGCCTCCACTCGGCTGTGAGGCGATGTCCGCGATCAGCGTGTCGAGGATCAGTTCGTCGTCCGCGCCAGTGGACTTCATCGCCAAATCAGCCTCCAGGAGCATGCTGTGGATCTCGACGAGCCGCTCCATGCTGAACCGGTCGGCTTGGAAGAGAGTCTTCCGTAGAGGGTAGCCGGAGAGCCTGAGCCTCTGGGACGCCTCGCCCGTCGAGAGCCTGCGCGCGCCGATTTCCTTGGCCAGAATCAACAGCCGCACCTGACGCGCGACCATAGTGAGGATGTAACCCGTCGGGCTTCCAGCTTCCAGCAGCCTGTGAACGAGTCCGAGCGCTTCTGAGACCCTACCCTCCACTATGGAGTCCACAGAGGCGAAGATACTCGACTCCTGGGAGTATGAGACCATCCTGTCAACATCCTCGGCGCTAATCGCCCTTCCCGCGGCGACAAGGGCCAATTTCCGCAATTCCGAGGCCATCACCGGCAGGTCGCTCCCGATGGTCTCGGCAAGCACCTGTACGGCCTGACCGTCGATTTCGGCTCCCTCGCTGCGCGCGCGGTCGGCGATCCACATCCTAAGCTCGCGAGGGCCGGGTGGATTGTACGTGTTGGCCGTGACCCGCTCCTGTATCAGCTTCAGCAACGGGTTCGAGGCACTCAGTCGCCCGTCGACGAAGACCACGTCCGTCGTTTCGGGCACGTCCGCGAGCACCATCGGCAATCGCTCCCACTCCGAGAGTTCCTTCCCTCCGTTGGCACCGGAGCCGGAACGGGCGCCGCTCCTTCGCTCAAACTTGCTTAAAAGGCCCTCCACCAGTACCAGACGCTTGTCGGCCAGGAACGGCACCGTGGAGGCGTTGGCCATGAACTCGTCCAGCGATACGTTCGAGTCGAGCGTTAGGATATTGACGTCGCGCAGTTCCGGAGTCCCGACGCTCTCTTTCATACGTGCAAGCGTCTCGCGGATCGTGAAATCGTCGTCCCCTGACAGCGAATAGATCATTTAAGCCTCGTCCAATGCCAGAGCAGTTGTGGTACCGCGATTCTCACGTCGGCCCGAGCGCGTGGAGTCTTTCCCTGTGTCCAGGATGAGACGATTGGAGAATCGGTCGTGCCCTCTCTTTTTTTCTCTTCTCACTTTGTCTCGCTCATTTTGGCCCATCCCGCGGGGAGTTTTGAAGCTGTATCGTACGTGCCCATCCACCAAGTGACGGGTGGTGAGACAGATTGAAAATGATTTCCCACGATCAGAGTTTCCTCGGCGGTTTTCTCAATTCGTCTCGCACTGTTTTGTGGGTCCGGGCGCGTCTGTCAGAGATCTTTCCAGCGACACGTTCATCGTAGGCCACGCGTTCTTGCCGGTCAAATTGGGCGAGTCGACTCGAAGAGGGCGGGCGTAGGGATTCACCGCAGAGGGTGCTGTGGGCGCCGAGAGGAGTCCAGGGTGATTCGTCGTCATGAGGTCGTTACTTGCCAGAGTGCACTGTGTGGAGGGCAAGGACTCTAGATTCCTCACTTCGCTTCACTGCGTTCGGAATGACAGGTGCTGTTGGTAGGCAAGCGTCAACTCATAATGGGGACTGAGAGTCAGCCACACCTACATAGAGACGCCGCATGAGGCACAATCGCGGTGACGTTATGGTATCGTAACTGTAAGGAGCGCGGACCGATGGCAGCACCGATCTTACGCCTGCTGATGCTCACGAGGATACCCAGTCTGGTGTTCAGGCTGATGCTCGACCGGCGAGTCCCCATGCGTCTGAAGCTCATCATTCCCGCCGCCGTCCTCTACCTCGTCTCACCCATCGACCTTCTTCCCGACCTGTTCCCGATACTGGGGCACACGGACGACCTCATCGTCATTGTCCTTGCGCTGGCGTCCTTTCTGCTCATGACACCCCGCAATGTGGTGGTGGAATACCTTACGGGACGCCCCGCCGACCTCTCGGCAGACGCAGGCTCACGCGACTCCCGGGGCAACGTAATCGAAGGCGAATACCGCCACGTCGAGGACGAGGACAAAGACAAGGGGAAGTCTTAGAGACCGTCCCTCCTCCTCATAGGCATAGTTAGCCCCTTCTCCCCTCGCGAACCCTTCAATGGAAATCGGCATCATAGGTCTTCCTGGCAGTGGTAAGACCACCGTGTTCAACGCGCTGACGCGGGGGCGGGCCGACGTTGCCTCGTACGGCGGGAAACCGAACGTCGGGGTGGCATTGGTGCCGGATGCCCGTCTCGACCGGCTGGCCGAGCTCTATGCACCTCGCAAGCGCGTGCCGGCGACGGTGAGCTACGTCGACATCCCGCCGCCCGCGACACCTTCCGGCAGGACGCGCGGGATATCCGGCCAGTACCTGAACGACCTCCAGCGCGTCGACGCCCTGCTCATCGTGGTGCGGGCGTTCAAGGACGATGCCGTTCTGCATGTCGACGGCTCGGTAGACCCTTTCCGCGATGTTGAGAACATGATGCTGGAAATCCTCTTCTCCGATCTCGAACTGCTGGAGCGTCGGCTTCAGAGACTCGACGAGAATTCTAAGGGCGCGAAGGCGGCAGAGCGGGACGCCATCGAAAGGGAACGCGACCTTCTCGGACGGATCAAAGAGCACCTTGAAGGCGAGACGCCCATTCGCGACCAGCAGTTCACGCCCGATCAGGTCCAACGCATTCGCGGGTTCCAGTTCCTGACGGCGAAACCCCTCATCGTCCTGCTAAACATAGACGAGGACGATATTGACGAGGCCTCAAGCCTTGAAGAGCGGCTGACAGATGCGGTACAGGGGCCGTCGGTACGAGCGGCTTCCCTATGCGGCAAGCTGGAAATGGACCTCGCGCAGATGGACGCGGAGGAGGAAGCCGAGTTCCGTGAGGCCGTCGGCGCGGGAGAGTCGGGGATGAACCGGATCATCCGGCTGTCGTACGATGTCATCGGTCTGATCACCTTCCTGACCATTGGAGACGATGAAGTGCGCGCGTGGGAGCTTCAGAAGGGCACCACGGCATCGAGGGCGGCCGGCAAAATACACACCGACTTCGAGCAGGGCTTCATCCGCGCCGAAGTCGTGCCGTTCGGTGAACTCGTCGCCTGCGGCGGCTTTGCCGAGGCCCGCAAGCGCGGCGAGCTCCGGCAGGAGGGGAAGGAATACGTCGTGCAGGACGGCGACGTCATGCACGTTCTGTTCAATCTTTGAATGACGAATGGAAAAGGCCCTCCTTAGCGTCGGGTTTTGTTAGGGTGTTGATGACTCTATAATTGCCTGCACCTGATATGCGGAGTGCGGGTGAGCAATCACCGAAAGGAGTTCAAAGATGGCGTGGGGGTATAGTAGAGGAGGCTACAGAGGCGGATCTCGACGGAGCTCCGGCGGCAGGAGCAGCACACGGCGAAGTTCAAGCAGTCGCAGCGGTGCTCGGCCCAAAGGGCAGATAAAGTCGGGGAAGACGGTCCAGTATGCGATCAAGAACCGGAGGGGCAGCACGAAGTACATTGGCACCACGAACAATCCTTCACGGCGCGCTACTGAGCACAGGAAGACGGGAAAGCTCGGTCGCGGGGATAAGTTTGTAGTTCAAACTAGAGCTATATCCCGGAAGTCCGCTGAACGCGTCGAGGGTGCAAAACTGAGTTCCCATCGCCGCCGTCATGGAAGGAATCCGAAACACAACTCGACTAACGACGGAAGGTTCCACCAGCCCAGACTATTCTAGGCTGGAATCACCAACTACCTGAGACCGCATGCCTCCCATCGCCCTCTACGTCCACATCCCTTTCTGTGAGACGAAGTGCCCCTACTGCGACTTCAACACGTACGCCAAGATCGAGTCGCTCATACCCGACTATGTGGCTGCTCTGAGGACGGAGATCGAGCTGTGGGCCGGTCTGCTTGGCGGTCCTCCCGTCCGCACCGTGTTCTTCGGCGGCGGCACGCCATCCTACCTGCCCTTCGGCGACATCTCCGCTCTGATGACGACCATTTCCGAGTCCTTTCCCCTTGAGGACGACGCGGAAGTCACGCTCGAGGCCAACCCAGGAGACTTCACTCCTGACAAGTTGAGCCATTTCCTCAATGCCGGCATAAACCGGCTTAGCATCGGAGTCCAGAGCTTCGATGACGACCTGCTCCGCCTCCTCGGACGCCGTCACTCTGCGGCGGACGCCGTCGAGGCCTACCGAATGTCCAATGACGCCGGGATCGACAATGTCAGCATCGACCTCATGTACGGCTTGCCTCACCAGACCATCGACCTCTGGCGGGAGACCCTAGCGCGGACTGCGGATCTCCATCCGCCACACGTCTCGCTCTACGCCCTGACGCTTGAAGGGGGCACGCCGATGGAGCACTCCGTGACTCAAGGGACTCTACCCCCGCCCGACGCCGACCTCGCCGCCGACATGTATGCAATGGCCGAACAGGATCTCGGCGCCCTTGGTTACCGACACTACGAGATATCCAACTGGGCCGTCGATGGCAAACTGGGCCTCCACAATATCGTCTACTGGCGGAATGAGCCGTATTTGGGTGTCGGCCCCGGCGCGCATTCCTCCCTCGCCAAACACCGTTTTTCCAATCTCAAACCTCCACGTGAGTACATTCGTAGGATCCGAGACCAATTTCCCACGTCTATAGCCCTTAGCGACGACGCATTAGCCACCTATGCCACTATCTGCTCTATGCCCGTGGTAGACACCATCGAGTTCATCGACCGCCCGCTTGAGATGGCCGAGACGATGATGCTCGGGCTCCGGCTCGACAGCGGGGTCTCCATTACTGAGTTCGAAGCCCGATTCGGAGTGACCCCCATCGAGGCATACAGAGAGGAACTTGACGAGCTTCAACCGACTGGACTCGTCGAAACGGTCGACGGGAGCATTCGTCTGACCGATAAGGGCAGGTTCCTCAGCAACGAGGTGTTCGTGCGCTTCTTTGACTGACATGCCGCGTACCGTCCCGCATCCGGGTTTGCTATGCTGGACGCAACCCAGGCGGGAGCGGAAACGTTGCATGTAATCGGCACGGCCGGACACGTTGACCACGGTAAGTCGACCCTCGTTCAAGCGCTCACGGGCATTGACCCCGACCGTCTCCAAGAGGAGAAGGACCGAGGCCTGACCATCGACCTGGGGTTCGCCTGGATGCCCCTCTCGGACGGCAGCGAGGTCAGCATCGTCGACGTGCCCGGTCACGAGCGGTTCGTCAACAACATGCTCGCCGGAGTGGGCGGTATCGACCTGGCCCTGCTCGTGGTCGCCGCCGACGAGTCGGTGATGCCCCAGACACGAGAGCACCTCGCCATCCTCGATCTGCTGAACGTCAGCCGCGGCCTCGTGGCCGTCACCAAGCGCGACCTTGTGGACGATGAGTGGCTCGAGCTCGTGACAGCGGAAGTCCAGGACGTTCTCGAAGGCACGACGCTTGAGGGCGTTCAGGTCGTTCCGGTCTCGGCGACTACGGGCGACGGCCTTCCGGAGCTTACATCGACAGTCGAGGCCCTTCTGCAGGACTCTGGCTCGCGCAAGGACCTCGGACGGCCACGTCTGGCGCTTGACCGCGCGTTCACGATGTCCGGCTTCGGCACCGTTGTAACCGGCACGCTGGTCGACGGGACTCTTAGCGTCGGTCAGGAGGTGGAGGTGCTACCGAAGCGTCTCTCGTCGCGGATTCGCGGCCTCCAGAGCCACAAGAAGAAGCTGGACACCGTCCCGCCCGGAACTCGGGTGGCCGCAAACCTCGTTGGCCTGTCGCAAGATGACCTACAGCGCGGCGACGTGCTGACCGTCCCCGGTTGGCTGACTCCTACGGATGCTGTGGACGTCCACCTGCGAGTCATCGAGGACGTTGCTAGACCGCTCCGCCACAATATGCTCCTGACCGTTCACACGGGCAGCAGTGAGGCGGTCGCCCGCCTGCGACTGCTGGAACGTCAAAGGGCGGAGCCGGGAGAGTCGGTGTGGGCGCAGCTAAAGTTCGAGACGCCGGTCGCTGTGGTCAAAGACGATTTTTTCGTGGTGCGCTCCAATCAGACTACCCTCGGGGGGGGCAGCGTCGTCGACACGCACGCAATACGGCATCGGCGCAACCACCAGCCGACGCTCGAGAGGCTTGCCATGATGGAGCAGGGCACGGCGCAAGACATTCTGCTCAATACCATCGAGCGCTCAGAACCGGCAGATGTGGACGAACTACCCAGCCGTGCCAACTTGGAGGCCGCTGTAGTGCGTTTGGAGCTCGAGGAGATGGCCAGGAACGCTGATGTCGTCCTGCTCCGTTCGGGGAAGTCCGTCTTCACCAAGGACGGATGGAACGCGTTGGAACGGAAGGCGAGCGAGTTTCTCGCCGATTACCACGAGTCCTATCCGCTCAGGAAGGGCGCTCCAAAGGAGGAACTGCGGAGCCGCATAGGGTCGGCGTCAGCGGTCTTTCCGGAGGTGCTGCGGGTGTTGCAGGATGACGGAGCGGTGGTCGAGGATGGCCCTGTGGTGTACCTGTCAGGACACTCACGGAAGATGACGGCGAGCCAGGAAGAGGCGGTACGGGACTACATCCGCGTGCTTGAGTCCCAGCCCTTCTCGCCACCCACTGAGCCGGTGCCGGACGCGGAGATACTCGCTCTGCTGGTCGATGAGGGGCGCGTTGTGCGGGCGGGAGATACGGTCGTGTTCGCGGCGTCGGCCTACCGTAAGATGGCGGACGCGGTCGTCGAGCACATCAACACCAGCGGCCCCATCGCCGTTGGCGATGTCCGTGACAAGTTTGGCACCAGCCGCAAGTACGCCCTCGCCCTCCTCGAACAGCTCGACAGCGAACGAGTCACGAGGCGGGAAGGCGATACTCGGGTGCTTAGGTAGAGCGAGCCAACGCCAGTCACTACTTACCACGCTCCCTATTTCTAGCCCAAGGCGACCGCTTCCTATACACTTGGAATTGGTAGGCGCATCGGGCACGCATGGCATCAAGCACACTTCAATCGGCAGGCATTTCGCGTTACACCGTCTGGGCAGCTCGGCTCGTGGTGTTCGCGGCATTCTTCGACCTCTTTGTCCAGTTCCCCACAATCGCGCCCTATGCTGAGAGCCTTGGAGCGTCGGCGGCATTCGTGGGCGTCATCGTCGCGGCGTACTCTTTCACCAACCTGTTCGGTAACCTGGGAGCAGGGTACATACTTGATAGGTGGGGACGCCGCACCCCCATGCTACTCGGTATGGCGATCACCGTCATCGCCGTGTTCAGCTACTCGCTCGTACAGACGCCGGAGCAGATGATGGCGGCGCGAGCCGTGCACGGCATCGGGGCGGCGGTGCTCGCGCCGGGGGCGTTTTCCATCATCGGCGATAGGACGGCCTCCGATAGGTGGGGCCGTGCGATGGGCATCACCGGGGCGCTGATAGCAGTCGCAGCCCTGATAGGCCCTCCCGCCGCCGGCATTCTCCGCGATGTCTGGGGCGCTAACGTTGTCTTCTATGTCGATTCCGCGTTCATCCTCATCACGCTGGTGGCGTTTCTGATTATCGCGCGCGACGGCTCTCCCTCGGTCAGTGAGGGGGAGTCCGGCCCTCACGACGCCCCACCGGATGATACGAGGCGAAATCCCACTCTCTGGTCGGCCTACGCCGCGGCATTCGCCATCACGGTCGGCATCGGAGCGCTGGTCACGCACTTGCCCCTGATGCTGGAGGAGCAGGGGGAGACGGCAGCCCGTTCGGGCTACAGTTTCGGTATCTACGCGCTCGTTGCGATGCTCGTGATGGCTAGCCCGATCAGCCGAGTGAGCGACCGGTACGGGCGATTCGCGCCCCTTATGCTCGGCCTGACAGTTATCGCCGCGGGACTTGCCCTTCTTGGCGTCCTGGACGGATACGGAGGAGTGGTAGCAGGCATGGCCGTCTTCGGATTGGGGTATGGGCTCGTCTTCCCCGCGGCCACGGCCCTCGTGGCGAGTGCCACGGCTGCCGGCAGGCGGGGAGTGGGATTTGGGGTCTTCTATGCCGTCTACTCGTTCGGAGTGGTCGTCGGGGCGTCCGGCAGCGGAGGACTCGCCACCCTCAGTGACAGTCTCGTCGGTCTCCCGTTCCTTGTCGCTGCAGCCGTTGTCCTTGCAGCGGTCCCCCTGGTTGCGGCGATGAGATACACCGTAGCCAAGTCCCCGTCACCCAGCACCTAGCGCCCGGCTCCTAGACCCCCAACTCCTCCAGCCGTGCGTCGTCGATCCCGAAGTGGTGTGCGACCTCATGGATGATCGTCGTTCGTATCTCCTCGACGATCTCATCGTTCGACTCGCAGATCTCCTCGATCGACCCCTGGAAAATCGTGATCCTGTCGGGAAGGATCGCTAGGTAGTCGGCCCGCTCGGTGAGGGGCACTCCCTCATAGAGGCCGAGTAGGAGCTGAGAGTCGTCCACGAGGTGTCCGGCAAGCTGGTCTTGTGAAGGCCAGTCCTCGACGATGATGTCGACATTCTCAAGGCGTTGCCGGAAGTCCTCCGGTATCGTACCCAAGGCTCTCCACACCAGCCGCTCGAATGTCTGCCGCTCCATGCGGCAATTCTATCAGACTTGCCGTGCGTGTCCCTCTTCCAATTGTGAAACGTAGGTTCGCCGTGGCACTCGCATGGGGCAATTGCATTGCACTCAGAGCCTAGCCTTGGGAACGTCACTCAACCTGCCTCTCCGGATTCTCGACTTCTCGGGAATGATGGAGGTATCAACACCCCCTTCGCCGCCTTGCGCAATACTTTCTGCGCCTTTGCCGCTGTGATATATTTCAACCATGCCTCAGGAGACGGATACTTTGGTCGGGCGCCCTGTGAGAGCGAGTCGCGGGGGAGACCATTTTCGCGACGTGTTGATCGTCGCCGGCGCCATACTCATGGCGGCCACACTATACCTCACCTTCCTCTACGCGCCGACCGACGCCAACCTCGGCGTGTCCCAGCGAATCTTCTACTTCCACGTTCCGGTTGCCATCCTGTCCCTCTTATCGGTGGTCGTAGTCGCCGTTGCCAGCGCGTTGCATCTCTTCCGGAAGGGTGAGAGATCCGACGCCGTCGCCTACGCATCCGCGGAGGTGGGGTTCGTCTTCTGCACCATAGCCATCGTCACCGGGGCGATCTGGGCCAAGCCGGTATGGGGCGTATGGTGGACGTGGGACCCGAAGCTGACCCTCACGCTCGTGCTCTGGTTCATCTATGCGAGCTATCTGATGCTCCGCGCGTTCGGGCCGAAAGGCTCGCAAGGCGCGCGCTACGGGGCCGTCCTCGCCCTGATCGGGGCCATCGACGCTCCCATCATCTACTACGCCGCGGAGCTGTGGCGCTCGACCCATCCAAACCTCATCATCGGGCCTGCTGCGCCGGGGGACGCTCTCGACCCGAAGATGCTGGTGGCCGTACTAGTTTCGCTGATCGCATTTGCCGTCCTCTTCGTCTTCCTCATTATCGAGCGATACAATCTGAAGAAAGCGGAGACCGATGTCGACGAGATATTCCAGTATGCTGCGTAAGGCGCTGCCAATTGCAAAGTCCGCCCCCGTCGTCCTGCTTGGACTCATCATGGCGGCGCTTCTTGCGGCCCCCGTATACGCGGCGAGTGGCATTGTTGATCAGGCTGCCTCCGCCTCAACCTTCGCCCAAGCGTCCGATTCAAACCCGGAGGCGAATCTTCCATTCCTCTTTGCCGTTTACATCCTGACATGGGCAGGGTTCTTCGGGTATGCTTTCTATATGTCACGGCGCCAGCGCGACATGCGGCGCGAAATCGACGCACTAAAGCAGGTGCTACAAGGCCGCAAGGAACAGGACAACGCGAGTTCACACGAAGAGAGTCGATAGAGCATGTCCATAAATGAAACGGATGACATTCCTGAGCCGAGCCGCATGGCGCACCGGATCAAGGTGTTCGTCGGCCTTGCGGTCGTTATTGGCGCTCTCGGCTTCCTCGTCTACACCGCGTTCCAGAGCGCGAGCGTGTACTTCTACACCGTCAGCGAGATCAAGGAGATCGGCCCGACCGATGAGGGTCGGCTCGTGAAGGTCAACGGAAAGCTCGTGCAGGGCTCCTTCGTTCGCGAGGATGCGTCCACGATCGCGCGGTTTACGCTCGTGGACACCGAGAGACCGGACACCCTGTCGGCGGTGCATGACGGCGTCATTCCCACCGATCTCTTCTTCAACGAGCACTCCGAGATTATCCTCGAAGGGTCGTACGGGGACGACGGCGTGTTCTACAGCGAAAGCATCCTCGTAAAGTGCCCGTCGAAGTACGTGGCCGCCAGCTAGCGGTTCCTATCGGGCGTGTAGACGGCCCTCTTCCGCGATCCTGGCGCGAATGTAGTCTTTGAGCTGTGCCGGAGCGGGTTCCTCGCGCTTCATTTTCCCCAGAAGCCGTACCGTTTCGATGAGCGTGTCGACGAAGGCCTGACAGGCCTTGCACCCGCCTAGGTGAGTGCGCACCCGCTCGACCTGCGTCTCGGCCAGATCACCGTCGATGTAGTCCGACGCCGCCATGCGGATGTCCCGGCACTCGGGTTCCCGCCTGAGAAGCGCCGTAAGCCGTCCTAATAGCCCCATAATCGCCGTATATGCCCTTCGGGTACTCTCGGCAGGAGAAGGGGTCTGCTTTCGCTTTGCAGTCCCGTTCCCATACAATTGGATGCAAGGGACCCTTTTTCGGTTCCGAAAGTTGCGGGACGCCTCGCCCGGCCTTCCGGCACTCGAGAGTTCGCATTGACTCCTCCCGCCCAAGAAAAGAGTACGTCCGCAGCAGACTCGGAAGACTTCGACGCCATCGTCGAGCAGCACTCGGACTTCGTCTACAACGTGGCGTATCGCGTCATGGGCAGTCCCCAGGAGGCCGAGGACGTGGCGCAGGACGCCTTCCTGTCGGCATACCGCGCCTACGACCGTTTTCGTGGTCAGTCCCACGTGACCACCTGGCTCTACCGGATAACGATGAACGCCGCACTCATGCGTCTGCGGAAGACCAAGAAGGACCGCACCCTCACCCATACCGGCGTCGACGAGGTCGAGGTCGTAGACTGGACCAAGAACCCGCACAAGGACGCGCTCGACTCCGAGTTGGGCGACAAGCTCCGCGAGGGTATTAGCCTCTTGGAACCCGACCTGCGGGCGGCTCTCGTCCTGCGTGATGTTCAGGGACTGACCAACGCGGAGGCGGCAGAGGCACTAGACATAACGGTGTCGGCTCTCAAGTCACGCCTCCACCGTGCGCGCATGATCGTGCGGAGTTACCTTGAAGAGTACGTCAAGACGCCTAGGGGGTAGGCGGCGGACTCCTCCGGCTCCCGGCTACGCTATCCGTACCCGCCACCCGAAGGGGTCGTCCTTGTAGCCGTATTGGATGCCGACGATCTCGTCGTACAGACGCCTCGCCAGCGGGCCGGTCTCTCCCTCGCCGACGGGGATGTCATCGCCCATGTAGCCGATCTCACCGATGGGCGACACCACCGCGGCGGTGCCCGTCGCGAATGCCTCACTGATCTTGCCGCTCCGGCAGCCCTCAGCGACCTCCTCCATTGAGACGCGCCGTTCGGTGACCTCGATGTCCCAGCTGCGGGCGACCTGCATCACCGAGTCTCTCGTCACGCCGGAGAGGATCGAGCCGGAGAGGCTTGGAGTCACCAGCTCGTCATCGATCACGAAGAAGATGTTGCTCGTG
The DNA here is from genome assembly GCA_026713145.1 of Chloroflexota bacterium. GTDB lineage: Bacteria > Chloroflexota > Dehalococcoidia > Lucifugimonadales > VXLM01 > VXLM01. The sequence continues at coordinate 25,751 of JAPOPA010000093.1, read as the reverse complement.
CCGACCTCCTCGACGTACTTTCGCTCGACTGCGTCGAGCCACAGGACCTGCGTATAGCCCCTCTCCTTGGCCTCCTCGGACACGTACAGGGTAGGACCGTAGTTGCCCGAGGTCTTCGCGTTGCCGACTCCGCCTCGCGCGGCGCGGATGTACTCGTCGGAGACGAAGATCCGTGTCGGGTTGAACCCTTCTTTGTAGTAGGGCCCTACGGGGCTGAGAACGATGAAGAAGAGGTAGGTCGCCGACGGCTGGACTCCAAGCGCCGCCTCGGTGGCGATCATCGTGGGCCTGATGTAGATGGCCGTGCCCTCCGATGTCGGCAGCCAGTAGCGATCCAGCAGCACAAGCTCCTTGACCGCAGCGAGGAACACCTCAGCGTCGAACTGTGGCATCACCATCCGCTCGGTCGACGCGTTCATCCGCTCGACATTCTTGTCCGGTCGAAACAGGCCAATCCCTCCGTCCGGAAGGTGGTACGCCTTCAGGCCCTCGAAGACCTGCTGGTTGTAGTGCAGGACAATTGCCACCGGATCGAGGCTGAGGTCGTGGTAGGGCTCGATCCGCGGGCTGTGCCAGCCCTGTTCAGTCGAGTAGTCCATGAGGAACATGTGGTCAGTGAGGATCTGGCCGAAGCCGAGATCGGCGTCGGCCGGCTTCGAGCGTGTTCCCGCTGTTGGGGATTTCGTGATCGCGATGTCCATCTGCATCTCCGGTACCTAGCGGATCGTAGTCACAAAATATACCACCGGCAGGCGGAATGGGCTAGTTCGAGGCCGTCCGTGGATCCGCCGGGAACGAAAATGCCCCGGTGGGCTGTCCCGACCGGGGCATCGTTGCATGCTCCGCCAGGATCGCCCTACACGCCGTAGGAGGCTACCATCTGCTCGGTGGTTAGGACCCTCGCCTTTGTCTTGAGGTCGTCCAGCCGCTGGTCCATGGTCGGATTTGGTTCCGCCTGATAGAGAAGACCCAGGGGTATGCCATCTCGCTCGAGGAGGCTCGCGGCCGCGTCGATGCTGGACGGGTCGTGGTCGTCCGCGATGTCCCACGCCCTGCCGGGTATTCCCTTGCGCGGATCTCCCTTGAGGATCTTGTACGTGTCGTTGTACTCGGTGCAGGGCGACTGGACGTGAACCACCGAGAAACCCGGGTACTCCATGGCGTCGTAGATCATGTTCGCCATGTCCTTGATCTTGCTCGACAGGGCAGAAGCTATGTGGGACACGCCGATCGTCAGGTACAGCCTGAGAGGGTTGAGTCCCTCTTCCGCCTTGCCAAACGGCGTCGAGCTCGTGATCATTCCAATCTCGCTTGTGGGCGAGCTCTGGCCCTTCGTCAGGCCGTAAACTCCGTTGTCCATGACGACGGCGCAGACGTTGAGGTTGCGTTGGGCCTGGGGCGCGATGTGCTCCATGCCAATGCTGAGGAAGTCGCCGTCGCCCGCGACAACGATGACGTTCAAGTCGGGTTGGCCCGTCTTGACGCCGAATGCGACCGGCAGCGTACGACCGTGCAGGCCGTGTATGCCGAAGGGCTGGTCGCCCTCTAGTAAGTGGACGAGGTTGCCGGAACATCCGATGCCGGCTACAACGACGGTCTGCTCAATCGGCTCTTCCGCTTCGATCAGCCGTCGCGCTACCGCCTGCTCCAATGCCCGGCGAACACCGAAGTCTCCGCACCCGGGGCACCACTTGAAATCATATTCGGGATTCTTTTCACTCATACCGCGACCCCCTCCTTCCGGCCAACGCCGATCCGCTCTTCGATTCTTTCAGTCAAGTCTCCAATCGCAAACGGCAGGCCAGTGTACTGCGTAATCGACTCAGCCCTGACGCCCAGAGACCGAAGATGCGATGAGAACTGGCCCTGGTAGTTGAGCTCAGGCACGATGACCAATTCCTTCTCCCTGAGTTCGTCCAGCAGGGCGGGCGGCAGCGGGTTCAGGTACATGGTGTAGTACCAGGCCAGATTGTCCGCCGTTCCAGTTTCGGTCATTCGCTGCCACACCTCGCGGGTGGGTCCCTTCGATCCACCCCATGGCATCACGGCTACTGAGGCGGCCGTGTTGTCGGACTCGTAAGTGCCGGTCTCCAGCAGCTTCAGCTTGCCGAAGCGGCGCTCCGTCATCTGAATGTGTCGTTCCGGGAGGTGGGTGGTGTCGCCCATGCCGTCATGCTCGCTCGCGTTGGCGACATAGCTTCCGGGGCCGCCTGGGAGAGGCATCGGGGAGAGCTCTCGCGGCTCGTAGCGATGGTAACCGTTCGTCCCATTTGCGCCGTGGTACACCGTGCGGTTCTCGATGGGCACGGCATCCAGGTCCGGCTTGCGAACGTTCTGCTTGCGTTCCGACAGAGAATGCTCGCTCAAAATGATAACAGGCCCCTGGTACCTCTCGGCCCAGTTGAAGGCCTCTACGGCGGCATAGAAGCACTCCTCGACCGATCCCGGGGCGATTATGGGGAGGCTCACATCGCCGTGCGCCGGATGCATCGCCGCAAAGAAGTCCGACTGCTCCGTCTTCGTCGGCAGGCCAGTGGCCGGGCCCCCGCGCTGCACGTCGCAGACGACGAGCGGGATCTCCGCCATCCACGCGAACCCCAGCCCCTCGCTCATCAGCGAGAAGCCCGGACCGGCGGTGGCGGTCATCGCCTTCTTGCCGGCGTATCCCCCTCCGACTATCGCGTTGATGGCCTCGATCTCCGAGGACACCTGGTAGGCGGTCTTCTCCTCGCCGGCCAGCCACTGCTCCATCCAGACGAGAATCGTCGTAGCGGGCGAGATCGGGTAGCCAACGTAGAAGTTGAGTCCCGCATGTACGGCCCCCAGGCAGACGGCCTCGTTGCCGTTCAGGAAAATCTGGTCGTAGTCCGGCTTTTCGGGCGGAGCAAGCTCCCCCAGGTTGTAGCCGCTCTTGATAGCCTCTTCGCGGCCGAGGGTGAGGCCGTGGATGTTCTGCGGCACCGTCTTTTCGCCGTAGCGCTCGACGTTACCCCAGCGCTGCTTGACGAACTCTTCGAGAATCGACTGAGGCATGTTCATGAGGCCAGCGAGCATCCCCATAACGACCATGTTCGCCGCCCTTGGGTTGCCCGTCGACCTACCCAGCTGATCGAAGGGAACGCCGAGGCTCGACCCGTTGTCTTCCATCTGGAACGCCTTCGAATCGTAGACCACGACGCCGCCCTCGCGGACCTCGTCTTTGTGAGCTTCGTAGGCGTGCTCGTTGAAGGCGACGAGTACGTCGAGCTGGTCACCGCGACTGAGAATCGGCTCGGTGGATATACGAACTTGGAACCACGTCGGGCCGCCCGTGATCTGGGAAGGGAACGTCGCGAATGTCTGCGCGTGGTATCCGGCCTGCACGTTTGCGGAGGCGAAGCCCTCGGCGACCGACAGGAGTCCCTGTCCACCCTCGCCAGCGATTCGTATCCTAAAGTCTGTCGTCTGCAACTCGTGCCCCTTTCAGACGGCGCTCTCCCGCACCAAGGTGTTCGCAAGTGAAGCGAAACCGAAAAAAAACCCCGCGCATCGGTCTCTGCCGCGGGGCGTCAATTACGTACAGGATGGAGTCCAAAAACTCATACCGATTTCAACGGAATTCTACATGAATGGTTCGGCCACTGTCAACGGAAACTGGCCGAACGGAACGACGCGGAATGGCTGTCGGCCTCTCGATCGGACTTGGATGCCGACCGAATTTCGCCGATTCCCTTCGGCCTGTTGTTTGATGCTTCGTTGGTGATGCTGGCCCCGAACAGAAAGATGATTCCCCCGATGAACGCCCATATCAGCAGCAGGACGACGGAGGAAAACGGCAGGTAGATGAGGTTCTGCTGGCCTGTAATGTTGCCGAACCAGAAGAAGAGGTGCTTGCCAATCTCGAACAGCACGACCGCAATGATGGCGCCAAAGGTGGCGTCTCGCCAGGGCACGTGCGTGTTCGGCAACGCCCGGTAGACGATTCCGAACGCCAACATCGTCATGAATATGGGCAAGACACCCGAGGTCAATTCGGTCACGATGAGGACAGCGCGGTTAACCGGCCAGCTGACGAACGGGAGTGTGGAGCTAACGCTCAAGGCGATTTGAAACACGACCGTCAGCCCTATCGAGGTCAGAAAGAGCAACATGATGCCGATGGTCAACGCGACCTGCAGTACCGTTGTGCTGACGAGCCTGCGTGGTTCCGCCCCGAATATACGGTTGACGGACCGGTTGGCCGCCATGAAGAGCCCGTTCGCCCCGATCAAAATGCCGACGATAGCCACGATACTGGCCGCGGCGCGAGAGCTGAACAAGTAGCCGACGGAATTGTTAAAGAAATCTCCCGACGCGGGGAAGAAGAAGAGAAATACGTGGGAGAGTTCGTCCTTGATTGTCGCGGGATCGGCATAAGTTGAGAAGATCAGGATGATAATCGCTACCAGCGGGAAGAATGAAAGCAAGGTGAAGAAACCCAATGACGCAGCCAGGTCGATGCCCCCGGTTCTCACAAGTGACCATCCGGCATACCAGAGCGCCTTGATTCTCCACGCCAACGGCCCCTGGGGGTGATAAACGGCAACGCGCTCGGCGAGGTCTTGCAGTAGTGGACCTGTAGCCGGACCCACGTGCACCCGCGGATCTTCCAGCATGGCGGCAATCGCGAGTCGTACCTCTTCTCCCACTTCCTCGCTTACATCGTACGCGCCGTCAATAGCCCCTTCGGCTGTCTTCCCAACATACCTGACCGTAAGGAGGTGATCGACGTTCTGCACTTCCAGCGCGCCCTCCACCAAGCTCTGGGCCACATACGCCAGTTGTGATGCGTCTCCCGACACGTTGTCCATAAGAAGCTTGGCCGTGTCACGCGCTGCCTGGGGTACATTCCCTCCCGTTGCCGACACGCCGGTAATGACCCCAACGATGGCCGCCTTCGCCGCGCTTCCCACGTCTACGCCGATCTGAGTGATCGCTTCAAAGGCGCTGTATGACGCTTCGGAAACCGCCTTGTTCGTCTCCACTCCGACGAAGACCGCGCCCTCGATGGCACCCTCGACCGCGTCCGTCCCCGCAGTCTGGATGTCTACACCCATTTCGAGGGAGCCGCGGATCGCCCCCTCCACGGCTTCACTGATTAGCGGTGTCACGGGCTTAGAGGACCCGGAGGCGCCCTGCACCACGCCAATTACTGCGTCCCTCGCGATGCCGCCCGCCTCGACGCCGATCTCCGTGAATGCCCCTATCGCGCCGCGGACGGCTTCGCGGGCCACTTGACCGGCTCTCTTCCCGTTTCCGGTCGAATTGCGAAGCGCAAGCTGGGAAGCGGCCCGGACTCTATAGTTCCAGAGGCCGCTCTTCCGCTCGTCGTTCGGCGCGGAGCCGATGAGCATTGTGCGGACTTGTCGCCCGATCCTTCCCAGTTCCATCATCGAGAACCCTGTCTCCGCGGTCCTCGCCAACCGGCCGTCGCTTGCCGTGTCGGCACACCTGAGCCGTTTGGGGCTACCTCAGCCAAGCTATCATATATCAACGGCACACATATCATGGCAACTACATTTGGTTTCGGAGCGCCTTTGCCTATTCACCTAACGTTGTCCCGCACGATAGGTTATACGAAAGTCCGTTGAGGCAGGATTCCAAGAGTCGGAATTCGTATGTGACAGCGTTACGGAGACTCGGCAAGTGACGCACAAGAGCGGGAATTCCGCGACGAGATGGAAGAGGAATTAAGAGGGGGCGTGGCCAGAGAACTTAAGCGCGGTCGTGCCGGTTCTTGGCGGGAGCGTAGATGGAATCGTCCGGGAACTCCGCGACTACTTTGCGTCTTCGGGCGAGCAGCCCGCGCCCAGCCATGATGGTCAACATAGCGGCCCCGCTTCCCAAGCCGATTAAGGCGCCCTTCAGGAACCCTCTTCTGGAAACTCCGCCGTCGCCTTCGTCCCGGTTGGCCATGTTCGTACTTAGCTCCCTGTGTGTTCTGACCGACATTATAGAACAATCCGTACGGCATTTGAAGGGTCGGCCTCTTACTCCACCTTCCTGGACACACTTTACCTATCCCCGCTAAACAAGATACCCTTTGTCGGCAACGGAGGTTTGGATGAACACCGAAGAACAGCCGCAGCAACCACAGCAGCCCCAGCGGCCCCAAGAACCGGAAGTCCCCGACGACGCCATCGAAGTCGCTCAAGTCCAGTACGCTTGGCTCTGGTCGTCGTGGTGGCTGCTCGCCATCGTCCTGATCATCTTCGTGTTTGGCATCTTCCCCGATCCCTTCACACCTGCAGTTCTCGCGGTCGTTATCCTCATACCGAAGTACTGGCACTGGCGGCGTACGAGGTACTACCTCACGGAAGACGCGCTGATCTACCAGCGCGGCGGAATCATGCAGACACGCCGGTACCTGATCCCCTTCAGTCGACTCAAAGAAACTCGGACCCGGTTCGGCATGTTTGGCAGGGCGCTGGGATTCCAGCACGTCGACATCATGCTCGAAAACGGGGCAATTGCCACCCTCGTCTACGTTCCCGCCCAGATGGACATTGCCGGTTACTTCCAGAAGCACATGGGCGGCAGTGCATCAGAGGACATGCCCGAAGAGGGCGCCGGTGACGAGCCTGCGGGGGACGAAGAAAAGAGCTAATTCCCAAAATGGCGAGGCTCTCGTCGTAATGCAGCATCACGTCGCCAATTTCAAGCTCATACACGCAGGTAAGCTTGTCGACGGACGTGGCGGTCCCTCCGAACCCTCCGGCGCGGTCCTCGTGCAGGGCTCCAAGATCGTCGCCGTCGGCAGGCAGGGCGAGGTGAGAGCACCGGAGGGCGCTCCGGTAGAGACTTTCGACTACCCCGACAAGACCCTGATGCCCGGCATGGTGGATGCTCATACCCACCACGTGGGCTTCGGCGACGGGCGCGTCGGCGACGAAGTCGCCACCTACCCCGACGAAGTCCTGACCGTCCAGGCCGCTAGGAACGCTCGCAAGGCACTGTTCTCCGGCGTCACCACCATCCGTGAGAACGGCCCGAAGAATATGACGATGTTCCGCCTCCGCGACGCCGTAAACGACGGATTGACTGTCGGTCCTCGAATGCACCTGTGCGGGCGGCCCGTATCCATAATAGGCGGCCACATGGGCTACTTCGGCTCCGAGGTGACCGGTCCGAATGAGGCCCGCGCCATGACGCGGCAACTCATCAAGGAGGGCGCGGACTACATCAAGATCACGGCGACCGGCGGCAGCACCGGGACATCGTTCACGATGCGACCGTCCTTCAACGTCGACGAGCTTCTCGCCATCACCGACGAGGCTCACAAGTTCGGCAAGCCCACAGCTGCGCACTGCCTTTCGACGCAGGGCATCGCCAACTCCCTCGAAGCAGAGGTGGATATGATCATCCACTGCGTCTTCAAACGCGCGGACGGCACGAACTACTTCGACGAAGCGGTGGCAGAACGCATCGTTCGCCAGGGAGCCTACGTTAATCCCACCCTCCACGTGTTCCGCGCACGCATTTGGACCCTCCAGCACCGCAAGGAGAAGGAAGGATTTACCGCTCAGCAGCAGGCCGAGCTCGACGATGAGCTTCGGGAGTTCGACGTGCGCATCGACCACAGTCGGCGGCTCATCGAGATGGGCGCGAAGGTCATTACCGGCTCCGACTCTTCATGGGGCAACTACATGCTCGGCAATACGGCCTATGAGACCGAGTGCCTGGTCATGTCCGGCTACTCCAATGAGCAGGGTGTCTACTCGGTGACCGGCGATGCCGCCCGCTCCCTCGACATGGACGACAAGGTTGGAACCCTCGAACCCGGCAAGGAGGCCGACCTTCTTATTCTCGATGGCGACCCAACGGCAGACATACGCAACCTCTGGAATGTGGAGGATGTCTTCCTGGCAGGGGAACGAGTGGAACGCGGTTCGGACGAGTCCCTCGCCGCCATTCGTCAGATGCCGCCGGAAAACGGTCTGTAGGCTCGCGAGCGAGTACGCGGACTTGGAGGAGGTCTCTGGAGCGGGCGAGGGGATTCGGATTTATGCCAATACCGTAGTTACAGTCTCTTGTTCAATCCTCGGAATACCACGTTTGTTGCCACGGGATGATTTCCCAATCGACACGAATATGGGGTTCATGAGCAGTATGCAAGCCCCTCGTCCTGCGTCACCCCAAGGTCATTCTATCTTCTATACGCCTCTCGACGATGTTGAACGTCAAGCACAAATATAGTGCGCTCCTTAGCCTCGTAAGTAAAGAACACTCGCCAACTTCCAATTCGCAGCCTCCACCTTGTGGAGTCACCCCGAACCCGAGCTACATCTCCATGTCCGGTAGCTGTCAGGCGTTCCAACCCGGTAACGATGCGTCTGGATGTCGCCGAGTCGAATCGACGAATACTCCTTCGAGCCCGCTTCGAATAGACGAGCTTCCAAGTCACAGGCTCAACTCACGCTTCAACTCCGCGTGAGTCACAACATCTCCTGCCTTGACTTCCAACTCCGCTTCTCGCAGTGCGGCGTCGGCCTCTTCGTTCAACTCATCAGTTTCTTCCGGCGCTTCAAGCAGGACATCCAGCAAGGGAGAGCCTGCGTCTCGTAGGTACTCAATGAAGCGCTTGGCCGTGTGTAGTTCTTCATCGGGGAGTTGATCGATCAAGTCTTTGAGACTGTCTTTGGTCGTCATATCGTCCTCCGCGCTTGCTCAGGTGACTCCTCATCAATCTTGCGAATCGGCGCCGTGCGGCGACTCGTCAAACGCTCGACACTCTGATTCCAAGCACCGACGGTCCCATGCCTCCCACTGTTCCCTCTCCTGAGCTGAGCGCTCAGATCGCGCGTCTTCGCGCAGTCATTCTCTGAACTGCTCACTTGGAGCGGGCGAGGGGATTCGAACCCCCGACTTTCTGCTTGGGAAGCAGACACTCTGCCACTGAGTTACGCCCGCCCTCGTTTCGATTCTACCAACCGGCACTGTCCTTGCACAACCTGGCCACGTGCCATTCTTTTGCAGCTAAGAGCATCCCTCCCAGCAGCTGTTTGCCACCCATTTACGGAACACTCTACAATAGCGCACCAACGACCCTACCCCGAAAGGGCACGCCATGAAGCTCGACGAATCGCAGATTGAGGAGTTCGAAAGCCGAGGGTACCTGTTCTTCCCCGACCTTCTCGATGCTGATGAGGTCGCCGTGCTTCAACGGGCGGTGCCGGAAATTCTCAGCCGCGAGGGTCCCGAGGTCGTCCGTGAGCTAGACGACCCGACGACGGCGCGTCTCGCCTTTGGGGCGCACGTCTACTCCGAGCCGTTCAAACGTCTACTCACCCTGCCACGAATGCTCGAGCCCGTCAAACAGCTCTTGGGCGATGATGCCTATTTGCATCAGAGCAGGCTCAATCCCAAGCCCGGCTTCGGGAAGGGTGGCGGTTGGGACTGGCACCAGGACTACCCGCCCTGGCACCTCATCGACGGGATGCCGGAGGCGAATTGCATCATGGCCTCCGTCTACGTCGACGACTGCACGGCCGTGACCTCCCCGCTCCTGGTGGTGCCCGGCTCGCAGCGACACGGTCTGCTTGACTCCAAGCTCCACGAGGACGCCAAGGGCAGGGGCTATGCACTCCACCATATCGACAGCGAAGTCCTCGAACGCCTGGCAGGCGAAGGCGGGATCGAACCGCTGATAGGAAACGCCGGTTCGGTAGCATTCGTACACTGCAACGTCGTACACGGTTCGTCGAACAACGTCTCGCCATGGCGTCGCGCCATCATGTACCTGAACTACAACGCCGTTGGAAATGCCTGTACCGGCACGGAGCGCCCCTGGTACCAGAACAACCGCGACTTCACCCCGCTCCAGCCGATTGACGACGACAGCCTGAGGGCGTTAGCGTAAGGGCGTCCGGCTACCCAGTTAAGCAAGCTCCTGCCGAAGAGAGGAGACTCCCTCTATGGTTCGACAGGCTCACCACGGGCGTAAGTTGGCAAGCTAGCCACCAACGGGGTTCGGGTTGACCCCATTGGACGCGATAAAGCAACGTTGTTCAACCCCCGTATTTGGCACGGGGCGGGCTCTGAGCCAGTCGAAGGGTCGATCACATTCAATAGAAGAGTGATGTCGATTGAGGCTAGGACTACGCTCAACCTTGACGCTTTGTACGAGTATCGACTATGATTCCGATTACACAATTACGTTTGTAATACCTCCTCCTCTCCCCTCCAGCGTGGGGCCGCCGAAAGGCGGCCTCACGTGTTTTCCGTCGAACGGTGTTAGAATCTCTAGCGACCTGACATTGACCAATTCCAGGGAGGCGATCCGTGAGACTAATCCTGATAGGGACCGAATATGTGGGCAAGACCACCCTCGCCAACGCGCTACAGGCGTGGGGCTTGAATGTCGGCAAGAAGTTTCACATGGACGACGGCGACTTCACGATTCCTGACTATCACCACCTCAATGAGGAGGACCAGCAGACCATGTGGAACATGTCGCCGGTGCTCAAAGAACGCTTCCAGCGGATGGTGATCTACTATCACCTGGAGATTCTGGAGCGGTATAACGACTGCATCTTTGGCGGTTTCCACATCGAGGAGAAAATCTTCGGGCCGCGCTATTATCACCCCGGCAGCGAGGTGTCCTATCATCGGTGGCTCGAACACAAGATGCCCGACAACAGCATCCTCGTCCACATGACCTGCGATCCCGACGTCATCCGGCAGCGCATGGTCGACGACCCTCACCCCTACGAGTTGGTCAAGTCTCACGAGATCGAGGAGATCATGGAGGAGTTCCTGTACGAGTACAACAACTCCTACTTCCGGCAGAAGGTCGAGTTCGACACCACCCACCTGACGCCGGAGGGCATACTCGAACCGTTCCTGGAAGCCGTCCGCCCCCAAGTCGACGCACGAGATCTCATCTTCCTCGATTCGCTGAAGAAGTAGGAAGTTGCTCCTACCGGATCTGAAGATGCAATACTGGCGCCTCTAGTCCTGTTCTCTTCGATACACAATGCGTTGAACGCGACTGGGCTGCCGGTTACAATTGATTTACGATTCAAGAGTTCCCGTTGGGACGGAGGAGGCCTCGGTGACGTCTTTGATCGCTGAGAGAAATGTAGAACCCTGGCGTCGGCGACTGTACCTCCCCGCATATCAGGTTCGCGACGCAGCAAGATACTCAGGTACTGCTCCACAGACCGTAAGCTATTGGCGTTACAGGGGCGGGGATTTGGGCCCCGCGCTGCCTGGACGTGTGAAACGACAGCCCCTCTCATACCTCGATTTGATAGAGGTAGCGTTCGTGGCCACCTTTCGTGGACTGGGAGTCCCTTTGCAGCGAATTCGCAAGGCGAGGGCCTATGCCGCACAAGTGCTAAATTCCGAGTATCCGTTTGCCGAGTACAAATGGTTTACCGAAGGCCATCACGCGATGCTTGATTTACGTGAACTGGAAGACGATGCCACGATTGACAGCCTTGTAGTCGGGGACGCCGGCGGACAGATCACCTGGGAAGAGATCGTTGGCGAGCGCTTCGCTCAGTTCGACTATGAACAAGACCTTGCGTTGTTGTGGCATGTTCGTGGGAGAAACAATCCGGTAAGGATAGATCCGAGGATATCTTTTGGCGCGCCTACGGTAGGCGGCATTCCAACGTGGGTATTGGGAGGACGCTGGCGTGCCGGCGAGAGCATTCCTGACATACAAGACGACCTCGGGCTTTCGGAAGAAGAAATCAGCCACGGACTCGATTTCGAAGGCATTCGGCTGGCCGCTTAGATGAACGACGACTTTGGGCACGGACGGGCGCCAAGTGTCCCAACGGTTTTCTTTTTCGATAGAGATGTTGGTACAGCCCTGCCAAGGGCACTCGATATCCTAAAGTTGCCTACCCAATTTGAGCATCACCAAGAGCACTTCCCGATTGATTCAAGAGACGACTCGTGGATGCCTGTTGTCGGAGACCACGGTTGGACCCTGATAGGGCACGACAGCCGTCACCACTTGGAAGACGCTGAGCTTTCTGCAATCAAGCAATACGAAATGGGGTGCTTCTACTTGTGGGGAGCTGAGGCCATGCGATGGGAAAAGATGCTCTGCTTCCTGCGGGCCTATGAAAAGATCCTAGATGCGGCGGTCAGGACACCCAAACCGTTCATATACCGGGTCTCACAAAAGGGCGGACTCACGCCCGTCATACTACCCTAACGTTCCTACTTGCCAACTTCGTCACCCTCATCGTGCTACCATGAGGCGCGTCCACAGACCATCCACACTTAGCAGGAAAGACGTGACATCCGACATCCTATTTGAACGGCGTGACGGTGTTGCGACCGTCACGTTCAACCGGCCCGAGCGGCGTAACGCGATTACCTACGACGGCTGGCAGTTGCTCAGCCGCTTCGCGGAGGAGGTCGCCGCTGACGACGATGTTCGGGTGGTCGTCTTCACCGGTTCAGGGGAGCTGGCGTTTTCCGCCGGGGCCGATATCTCCGACTTCGACCGGTACCGGTACGACGCGGAGAGCGCCAAAGGGTACGCATCCGCCTTCGACGGTGCGTTGGACACGGTCGAGAGCATCCCGAAGCCGACGATCTCCCTCATTCGGGGATACTGCATCGGCGGGGGATGCGAGTTGAGCATGGCTACCGACATACGAATCGCCGCATCCGGCAGTCGCTTCGCCATACCAGTCGCGAAGCTGAATATCCTCATTGGCTACAAGGAGATGCGACGGCTCGTCAGGCTAGTCGGGCCGGGTCACGCTAGCTATATTCTCATGTCCGGCAGGCAGGTCGACGCCGAGGAGGCGGTGCGCATCGGCCTCGTCGACCGGGTCGTCCCTGATGATGAGATTGCAGATTACGTTTACGGACTTGCTCAGGAGATGGTGCCTCTCGCCCCGCTGTCGCAGCGCCGCCACAAGGAGATCATGCAGATTGCCCTGGAGAAGCCGGACCTAGGTGACCTGACGCCTGAGCAGGAAGAAATCCCGTTCGCGAACTTCGACAGTGAGGACTTCATCGAGGGACGCCGCGCCTTCCTTGAACGCCGTCCCCCACGTTTTCTGGGTCGGTAGGTACCCCGAAGCGACAGATAATTTCGAATCTCAACGCTCGTCGCGTTCTCTGCGGGGTATGTCCTTGATTCGGGCCCCAGTGACACGTGACGTTGCATTTCTCGCGCCAAACGTGCTAAAGGTTCACGACACGACAGGAGGAGCAAAGGTTGGCGAAGCCGTTTCTATCGGTTATCGTTCCGGCGTACAACGAAGAACGGCGTATCGGGCCAACGTTGGAGAAGCTGGTAGGGCACCTCACATCACGCACGTTTCAATGGGAGGTGCTCGTCGTGGACAACGGAAGCGACGACGGGACCGTGACTGTCGTGGAGACTGTGGCATCCGAGGTCCCGCAGGTGCGTGTGGAGACGCTGCCGACCGCGGGGAAGGGCCTCGCTGTTCGTCACGGGATGCTCAACACAGACGGCGAATACCGGTTCATGTGTGATGCCGACATGTCCATGCCGGTGGAGCACCTCGACGACTTCCTGGACCGTATGGGCGAGGGCTACGACATCGTAATCGGCTCACGCCAGACGGAGGGGGCGCGCAGGTTCGGCGAGCCCCTTATTCGACACCTGATGGGCAGAGTCTTCAACTGGGTGGTCCGTCTGGTGGCGGTCGGGGGTTTCCAAGACACCCAATGCGGCTTCAAGATGTTTCGAGGGGACCTTGCCGACGAGATATTCCCGCTGCAGCGCGCGACCGGGTTCGGGTTCGACGTCGAGGTGCTATTCATCGCCAAGCGTCGAGGTGCCTCGATACTTGAAATGCCGATAGACTGGCATCACGAGCCCTCCAGTAAGATCAGTCCCGTCGTTGATTCGGTGCGAATGGTCATGGATGCCGTCCTGACGCGGTGGCGCGGCCTTATCGGAGCATACCGTAAGTGAATCGACAAGAGGTGCGGGAGTGACCGAAGTGCGCAACCCTAAGGTAGCTGTCGTGGTTCCGACCTACAACGAGGCCGAGAATCTGCCGTTGTTGACTGAAAGGCTGTTCAGTCTTGATATCTCGGCGTTGACACTCATCGTTGTGGACGACGGGTCCCCTGACGGCACCGGCGAAGTCGCCCTGCAGCTTGCTGCGAAGTACGACGGCCGGGTCGAGCTGGTGCAGCGACATCGAAAAGAGGGCCTCGGCCCCGCGTACATCGCCGGGTTTTCCCACGCGCTCGATGCCGGGGCCGACTATATCGTGCAGATGGACGCCGACCTGTCCCATCAGCCGGAATACATTCCAAAGTTCGTCGACGCGCTTGAAGAGGCCGACGTGGTTGTCGGATCCCGCTATGTGAGTGGCGGAGGCGTTGACGAGCATTGGGGAGTCATGAGGAGACTAATCAGCTCGGGTGGCAACTGGGGGATACGTGCCGTGACCGGCGTGAAGATCAAGGACGCTACAGGAGGCTTCAAGGCCTTTCGGCAGAGCGTGTTGAGGTCGATAGATTTCTCGCAAATTCGCTGCGCCGGGTTCGGATTTCAGGCGGAGATCAATCACGCATGCGAGCGGATGGGTTTCGTGGTCATCGAGCACCCGATAATCTTCATAGACCGTACAATGGGGAAGTCCAAGATGTCACTAGGGATTATGGTCGAGGCAATGTGGAAGCTCCTCCCACTTCGTTGGAAGCCCGCCCCCTAAGCAAGAATCGCCCGGCAAGTGGGGGAAAATATGCTTGCGGCGCTGGGACGAATCTTGTATTAGTTCAACGACGCATTTTCAATGTTGTGCGCATGCGGAGTTTAGATACATGGCATACCAGCAGACCAAAGACAAAGTGAAGACGAAGCAGGAGCGGACGAAGGTCGCGATAGCACTTGCTATGCAAGGCCGTTGGCCCGAAGCCGTTACTGTGAACCGTTCTCTGATCGAGGACTTTCCCGGCGACCTTGAGTCCTACAACCGCATGGGTAGGGCCCTCACGGAGGTCGGCCGCATCGACGAGGCCAGAGAGACATTCCGGCGAGTGCTGGAAGTCTCCCCTCACAACACGATCGCGAGAAAGAATTTTGACAGGCTCGACCAGCTTGGCGACAACTTGCCGCGTCACCAGCCAACGAATCGACGGGCGACGCAAGCCTTTATCGGCGAGTCCGGCAAGACGCTCGTCACCTCGCTAGTGAACATCGCCCCACCCAAGACCCTCGCGAGACTCACACCTGGAGACGACGTGAACTTGGAGCTGGCTGGACGGAGATTGAATGTGAGGGAAGAGGCAAAGGGCGAGGAGCTTGGTCAAGTCGAACCGAAGACAGCCTCACGGCTCAAACGGTTGATGAGTGGAGGAAACCGGTACGCAGCGACGGTCAAGAGCGTCGAGGATCGGGAGGTCACGATCATCATTCGCGAGGTGTATAAGCACCCCTCGCAAGCGCGGATCGTCTCGTTTCCGTCTAAGGCCTCAACCGGGGCATATAGCGTAAGTAGCTCTCTGGCAAACGATTCCACAGAGGACGTAAGCGCTGTGGAAGCCAAGCGCATCAACGCCGCCAAGGACTGGTCGGATGACGACACCGAGCCGGGCGACGACGAGGCCTTCACGCCTTCCATTCACCGCATCATCAACTCTTCAAGCGAAGACTTCTAACAGTCGGCGATGGCCGGGCCGGTGGGTCGCATCTGCGCTGCGATCTGCAGTAGGTACCGGTCGGAGTCTTCATCCGGCTGGGACGGTACTTTCACCCACGCGCGGATCATCCGGCCCTCCTGCCTGATACTGAATTCTTCAACGTCGCCTATGGATGACGTCCGCGGGGGCGAGGCGTCGATGGTCTCTTCCCGCAACATGTTGCGCGACCCATCCGGGTGCGCCGTATCAGAATAGTAGCGGACGTTGAACACTATGGCTGGTGTCTCCGTATAGTCCGTCCATGTGAATGTGCCGTAATCGCCGGCGGAGGTTCCTTCCGTGTAACAGGCCGCCTGTCGGGCGTCGGACGCGACCAAGTGCAGGGCTTCGCGTGCGTCCCGCACGGTTCCGAGGTTGTCCTGCCACTGCACGGGCAGAACGATGAGCCCTCTGGCCACGGCAACCAGGGGCACGGTGATGATCGCCACGATGAGCATTACAGCCGCCGTCTCCAGCAGCGTCAGACCTCGCCATGACCTCAGCAGTTCGCGCACAGGGGCTTTCATTCGTCCTCGCTCTCCGGGCAAGCAGTCACCTCCCCTGCCAGAGAACTGAGCGTATACAACTCCTCGTCGTTGGAGACCACCCTCACAACGTACACTGCCTCGACAGCGTGACCTTCGATCCGATAGCCACGCACAAAGGAGTCCTTCGGAAGACAGTCTTCATTCAGATACTCTTCTACGTTACGGGTGGCCAGGGTTTCTATCAATGCTTGTTCCTCCAGCGTGTCCGAGACGCTGATCACGAAGGAAAGACCGCCCACAAGGCCGACCACAGCTACGCTGAGGATGGCCATAGCAATGACCACCTCCAGCAAGGTAAAGCCGGACTCACCACGAGCCCCGCTACGGAGAGAAGCCGTCGCCCCGTCCGTGAAGCCGGTTCTAAGGAAACTGACCCTTCGACACCTTGAACGCGCGCGGCTTCTCATGTCAAATACTCGTTGCAGATCCAACACTCTGTTCGATACTTCTCCAAGAATGATTCAGGTTCATACGCACATGAAACGGCCCCTCCAACGTGCCATCGGCATCGTTGCACTTCTGCCCTTTCTCGCACTCGCCCTAGCCTGTCGGTCGGGTACTCCTCCAATCGTATTCACCTCCGACAGGGATGGCAACCTGGAGGTATACTCCGTTCGCGCCGACGGACGGGGTACGGAAGAAAACCTGACGAAGAGCCCGCGTAACGAATTCTCCCCGGCGCTTTCTCCGAATGGACGTCACATCGCTTTTCTCTCGGGCGAGGGTAGTGACATGAGTATCGAAGTGCTGCGGATATCCGGCGAAGAGCGAACCGCAGTCTTTTCCGGCGGCGGCGAGATCACACAGCCGAAGTGGGACCCGGACAGCGACCGCCTGGCCTATGCGGTGAAGCAAGATTCCGGCAAGGCGGTCTACGTTAGCGACTCCGAGGGGGAAGAGTCGGTGTTGCTCAGCAAGGTGTCCGCGGACGAGGTCGGAGGATGGTCGCCGGAGGGGGACTTTGTCGTCTTCTCCGTCCGAGAAGGCGGGGAACAGGGCATCTATATCCGCAACCCGGACGGTGTCAATGAGTTCAGGCGTACGCAGTCGACGGACTACGGCGCCACTTGGTCTCCTGACTCGCGATTTATTGCGTTTCTATCGACGCGTGACGGGAATCCCGAAATCTACGTCATAGACCCGGAAGGGGGCGAAGAGATCCGCGTCACCGATTCCGAAGCGCCGGAATACGATCTGTCGTGGTCGCCGAACGGCAAGAGGCTGCTCTTCGTCACCGAGCGGGACGGCAATGCCGAGATATACTCCGTTGAGATCGAAGACGGGGGAATGTCCGACAACCTCACCCGCCTTACCCATAACGAAGTGCGGGACGAACAGCCGACCTGGTCGCCGAACGGAAGAAGGATCGCCTTCGTGTCCAATCTCGACGGCGACGCCGAGATATTCGTTATGGAGTCCGACGGGCAGAACCAGCAGCGGCTGACGAACAATCAGTTCCAGGACACCGAACCTTCCTGGTGATTCCGTCTCTCGCACCTATGGGGACTTGCGTATCGGCCCACTCGGCCTGAGCCTGTTCAAGATGGCGACGGTGCCTGACTCCAGGTTCTCGCCCGCCGCCCGCCGCCGGGCCAACAAATCCAACGCATAGTCGGACATTCGAGGCTCTACTCGCATAGCCTCTGGCTGATACCTCATGCACCTTCGTTCGAGCACCTTAACCGGACGCGCCGCCTTTTCGGTACACGCGTAGGCGTATTGGCACATGTACGAGTAACAAGTCGTGGTCTCACGGTGTACGAGCTTTACGCTGCTTTGAGACGGGGGAAGGCGATTCGTCAGGAATGTTCGAAACGGCGCGTTGATGTCCGATGTCCGGGACCGTTTTGATCGTAGGTACGATTTCTTGACTACATACATAGGACTTATGCTAAACGATTTTCGGAAAAAGGCAATGACTTTCGCAGGCTTGGCCGCGCGATATTGACTTCCGAACGAGGGTGCCGTGGGCGATCAGGTCACAGATCTGCCGTTCCACCGGACATTAGGGCCAAGCAGGTCGTTCCATACTGAACACGCTGTCGACCTCGACGAAGTCCAGGTAGCCGAGCCTGCCGACGGGTCGAAGCTTGAGGAAGTCTATACGACCGTCCACAAGCAGCCGTTCGTCGACATGGACGCCTACGACCTCCCCGAAGACGACCGTGTTCGGATCATCGACGTCGTTGGTCAGCATCTCGACCGAGCGTGTGTAACGACATTCGAGGTGCATGGGACTTTCGGCAACGCGGGGACAGTTCACCATCCTGCTGTGGGCCTTGGTCAGCCCTACGTACTCGAACTCATCAACCTCTCTGGGAGCCGGGACGGCGGAGGCGTTCATATGCTTCCTTAACTCCCAGGTGGCAACGTTGACCACGAACTCGCCAGTAGTTTGCGCGTCGAGCACGGCGTCCTTAAGTCCGCCGGACCGATGATTGCTCGTGGCCGCAAACATCACCTGGGGCGGGCTATAGGCGACCGCGTTGAAGAACGAGTAGGGCGCGAGGTTTGGAACACCGTCCTCACTGAGCGTGGATATCCAACCAATGGGTCTGGGTACCACGATGGCATTCAGCGTACTGAAGGATTCAGAGGGTCCCTTGCCGATCTCGTAAAACATCCTCTTCTCCTGTCGGAATGGATGAGCGCCGTCCGGCGGTCTTGTTCACGATCATAAACACGGCGGCTACTACTGCCAGAAGGCATACGGCAGCGGCAATGAAGAAGAACTCCTGGAAAAGAGTTATGCCGGCATCGTTGATCCGATCGGTGAATTGGTCTAGCTGGGCCTGGGCTTCCGCTCTGGTCTGTGTGGCCTCTGCGAGCGGGAGTCGGATGTCGGCGGCAAGGACGTCGAATCGGGCGACACCCCACGCCGTCAGGGCCGCGACTCCAAAAGTCATTCCTACAATGCGCATGGCCGTGACCATCGAAGCGGCAGTCGCCCGGATGTCCTGGCCCACCGTCTCGGTGCCCGCGAGGGCGATAGGTACGATCAAGAGGCCGAAGCCGAACCCCACAACCAAGAGATGGAGGGTTAGCTCCGGCTCGCCGATGTCGAAGCTCCACCCGCTTATCAGCCAGTACCCGATAGCCGCAATTACGAGACCGGAGGCGGCCGGGAAGCGTAAATCCAATCGCTGGGCCAAGACTCCGCCCAACATTGCACCGAAGGGTATGCCGGCTGTCATGCGCATCAGCCACAGCCCGCCCTCCAGGGGAGTCCTGCCCATTACGGTATTGGCCATTAGCGGAACGGTGACCATACCGATGATGAGCGCCGCGCCGACGAGCAGGTGAGTGATATTGGCCGACACGAAGGCCAGCACTCGAAACATCGCCGGTGGCAGGAGTGGGTCGGTCGCGCTTCGTTGCCGCAGAACGAAGAGGATGAGGGAGAGAATGCCGCCCGCGACAAATGCGCCTCCAAGCCAATCGAAGGAACCGATGCGCGAGAGGGCGAGTGTCGTAAACGTCAGGGCCGCCGCTACCAGCGCTCCTCCGACCACATCGACGGTAGCGGGGTATCGCGGGCTGGGCCGCACCATGAAAATGATGAGCGCTATCGTCACAATGGCGAGCGGTATATTTATCCAGAAGACCCAGCGCCAATCAAGGTATCGAATTATCACGCCTCCCCACAGCGGACCGATTACGCCGCCCGCCTCGGCCGCCGCCCCGACTATGCCCAGGGGGAGCGCTCGTTTTCCCCGAGGGAAGAGATCGCCGACGATTGCGATGGATATGGGCACCAGCGCACCAGCGCCGATAGCCTGGAACACCCGGGCCGCAATCATCCAGTTGAGGCTCTGCGTGAGGGCGACCGCGACCGATCCGATCATGAATGCCACGACGGACAGAATGTAAAGACGGCGGTGGCCTACCACGTCGGATATTCGCCCGATGAGTGGCATCCCGACCAGATAGCCGAGCAGGTAGCCCGTAATTGCCCACGATGCGTGGTCGAGCTCGGTGACGGGCACCTCCATGTCCAGCATGATCTGAGGTAGGACGGTCACGATGACCGTCTGGTCGTCCGCCGCGACGAATACGCCGACGCACACGGGTATGAGTGCAACGTACGGCGGCACACGGTTACTTATGCGGTCCAGGAGGTTCACGCGAGCCGTCCCCGTTCCAGAACGCAGGTTAGTTGACTAGGAACGTCCACCGGTCACGAGGCGTCTTCAGGGGGGTCGATGACAACGTCCTCGTTGAAGAATGACAGCACGATTACCCGTTCGGCGTCCTCCACATCGGATGGCGTGACGGCGCCGGTAAAACGCACCTCGAGCAGGTAGTCGGTGATCGAGTCAATCTTGAGTTCAAGGTCTACGGTGCGGTCGGTCAGGGTCGGACCGACCAGCGACGAGAGTGCGGTGGTTGGTAGAGCCCCACTTATGCGGTACACCCCTTCCGATGAACCGTCGTCAAGCAAGGTGGCGTTCTGCGTCTGGCCCATCATTTCCGCGATGCCGCGGGTGGGACTGAAGAACCCGACCGGGCTGATGCTCGCGTCGGAGGCCTCCCAGTTGCCGGTGAGGGGGTTCGTCATGTAGGACTGGTCGCCTACGGTGATGACCTCGGATTTAATCGCAAACCCTCCGCCGAAGCTGCCGGAGAACTCCATCGAGAGTTTATCCGGGTTCACGATCTTGCCGCTCACCTTCTCGATGAGCAATCCTTCGAGGATTTCGAGGCTCCCGACGTCGTGGTACATGCGGAAGTTAAACGTCTTCAGGGAAGCCATCACCTGCCCCGAGCGTTCGAGTATCTCCTTGGGGTCGGGTGGGAGGGGCGTCGCGGTGGGGGCGGGAGTAGGTTCGGTGCTGTTTTGCCCGCACGCTACGATGATCGCTGCTACCGCTATCAGCAATGCGAAATAGAATCGGTCGATGGACATGGTCCTAAGGATCGGAACAGTCTCTTGTGAATCCGCACGATGGACAGCGCAGCTTGCAGTGAACGCCAATCATACTTGCTCCGCAGATGTCGCACGGGATCTTCCTCTTGGGATCCACATCGGCGCTAATATATGGGTCTTTGATCGTCCCGTTTTTCATGAGTGTATCGCGTCGACGAAATCTCCCGCTTCAAGTTATACATCAAGGCCCCGTCACTGCGTGAGCGACGGGGCCTTTGGTTAGCTAGCGAGTCTTACGGAATGCTAGTCGCTAAGCCTGACCCTCTTCCTTGCGCGTCGCAACGAAGACGAAGGCTCCACCGATTAGCAGGATGCCTCCGAGCAGCAGGGCCAACTGCGTCAGCGCGGGTACGCTCATGTCGCCAGTGGCCGGTGGCTCAGGAGTCGGCGTCGGGGTAGGAGGTATTGGCGTAGGCGTAGGAGTCGGCGTTGGAGTGGGAGTCGGCGTCGGAGGTCCACCCACCAAGATCGAGTAGGTGGCCATCAGCTGGACCTGCCGATACGTCTCATCCAACCCTGCTTCGCCGGCGACGGCTCCCTTCGTTCCGTCTCCGTTGGCGTCGAGGCCGGTCAGGGCATTGCTTATCAGGCCTTCGACGTTTGCCATATGCCTGCTGGCATCGCCTTGGTTGGCAGCAGGCAGGACGAGCGACAGAATTCGTTCAACAGCGAGGTTTACGAAGCTCACGGTGTTGGAAGCGGTGATTTCCGCCAGTGCACCGTGTTCGGCAATGGTCTCCACGCCCGGCGCGGCTTCCCTGGCAAACCCAATCTGTTGGGTGTCCGCGAGGTGAGCTATTACGCCGACCCCGTCCCCGGGGTTCCCGGCACTTGCCTCGAAGTTCGCACCCTGCGCTCCCTCAATTACGTTCAGTACACGCTGCGCACGTGCCTTGGCGCCATCTGCAGTGCCCTCAAGTTTTCCGAGAAGCGCCTCGTTGCGGGCGATCTCCAACTGTCCCATTGTGTTGGCCAGGATTCCAGAACCGCTTTCCGCCGGCCAGTCTGCGAGAAGGTTCCTGATTTGCGCCAGTGCGGCGGCGGGTTGCTCGTAGTGGTATACCGGAGGACCGGCGGGATCATCGGGGTCTGTTCCGGCGGTCTCTTCCGTAATGACAAAGAGGCTATAATCGCGAATTAGGTTCGCACCCGTGTATCGCGGTGAACTGCTGTCGAAGGTATGGGAAACTGTACCGCCGGCCCATTCCATCGGCCCTGTGCTGTGCTTGATATTCCCAGAGTCGTCGATGAGCCAACCAACGAGTACGGTCCCGTTGGAAGGTGCGGGAACATTCTTCATCTCAATGGCGATCGCGTCGCTCGAAGCTGCGTCGTCGTAGATCACCGCAGTCGCTTCGAATTCGCTCTGGGCCAGCCCCGTGCCAACCGGAAGCGCCAGAAGGAGTGAAAGCAGGGCAAGTAAAGCGATTATCCTAGACTTCATAATTGTCTATTCCTCCTGTGATGAACAGAGTCGTTCAGAGGAAGCATTTGCTCCCACGGCGAATAGCCTACCACAAGCGAAGGCGTAAGGGTAGACTCTATCGGCGTATTCTACGACAGGTTTGAGAGTACTACAAATCTCCGCGCAAGGCGCTGTTGCCGACGCTGCCAGGGCCCGCATTCGCAGGATCGATTGTAACGAAAATGGCGCGAAACTCTTCCAGCGGCGCGTCGATGGTGACTTCGGCATGGCCTGCGCCAGTCGAATCGACGGTCAGTGTTGCGGTTCTGATCTCCTGCCCGCCGTGCTTGATGAGCCAGACGTGATAGGCCCAATTCTGCGGTAGTTGTGGCAGGTGCATGGCGGCGATCGTGACCGTGCTATCCCTTGCTGAAATGACGATCACGCCACTCGGCGACTCGTGCCCCGGTAGCGGTACGGTCGGGATATTCGCGGAGAGTCGCTTCACCGTCACGTCTGGGTCGGCGGCAATCGTTTCGAACAGCTTGTGCTGCTGTTCAAGGCCCTCCCGTACATCTTCCTCCTGCTGGGCCACGCTCTCCATTCGTTGCTCGATGTCGCCCCTGAGATCCTGGAGGTCCTGCAGGCTTCGACTTGACCAATAGCCTATAACCACTGCGACAATCAAGAAAGCCACCGCAAGCGATGTGCCGGTAGAGAATGTCAACTGCCGTCCCAGTGACCCCACAAAGTCCATCACGGGCCGCGAGGGTCGCGTTACCAGTTGGTCTACTTTATCGATCCGCGCAAGGAGCCGATCTTTGACGCGCTCGGAAGGACGCTTCTGAGGCACCATCCGGGCCAAATCGACTAGCGTGTCCCCCGCGTCGCGAACCTTCACCGCACAGGGCGAGCAGACCTCGACATGGGTGTTAAAGTCGGCAGTTTCCGACGTAGTCAGGGAGCCAAGTGTATAGGCCGGGAGCAACTCATGTATTTTGCTGCAGTCCATCATCAGCCATCCAACCACTTACGGGCCTGTGGTCCCAAGTTTTCCCGCAGGGCTTTGAGCGCCAATCTCGTCCTGGTCTTTACTGTTCCCAAGGGCTGGTTGAGTTTTTTCGCAATCTCCGACTGGGTCAGTCCGCCGTAGTATGCAAGCACGACCACCGATTTCAATTCCGGATTCAGGGATTCCAACGCCTTGCGGAGTCGGCTTCCTTGCATCCGCTTCTCGGCGAATTCGTTCGGGTCGGCCGATTCGTCCTCCTGGCGATGCACGGCCTCAACGTCGGGCACGTAGATCATCGACTTCTGCCGTCTGCGCTTCCGCAACTCGTCGATTATCCGGTGATGTCCAATTGAGAAAAGCCACCCGGACACCTTGCCGCGCTTCACGTTATACGTCGACGCCCTGCGCCAAACTTTGAAGAACGTGTCCTGTGTCACTTCTTCGGCAGCGCCTTGTTCCTGCAGCATGTGATGCGCGAGCGAATAGATTCCGCCGGCGTATCGGTCGTACAGCACCTCCAGCGCACTACGGTCTCCGTTAGCAATGAGGCGGAGCAGTTCTACGTCTTCCAATGTGATCCGGGCCTCGGTTTCCGAAGACGAGACTGACGAGTCTTTTGCGTTCCCCCTCATAGTGCTATACGAAGGTGGGGCGCTAGGTGGATTTCGTTCTTCCGAAGCCATATGGGCCTTTCCCCCACAGGGGCGGTCACGGCTCGCCCAGGGGTAGGGTCGCTCGGTACAACGTCCAGACGCGGCTCACGGTTGCGTCTCTCCTCATCTTACCAAGTGGCCAATAGCCCCGCAAACGAACTTGTGGGTTCCGTTGCTTCGAGACTGTGACCGGCCAAGTAGGATGGAAACCCGAGACTCCGCATGCCGTATCCGAATACACCAAATGCAAGCCAAAACCGAATCAACCCTTCGTTGACACTCGAAAGAACGGGGTTTTACAATGATGCCAAGTAGGGTGGGGAGGCGCGAAATGCTGGAAATGAATATAGAGAGCATTCGGGTTAGTCTGCTCAACTACCAGCGCGTTGTGATTCTGCGCGTCAAGGAGTCCAATCGCTATCTGCCGATCTGGATAGGTCCGTCCGAGGCGGATGCAATAGCCATGAAGCTACAGGAGTACAGTTCGGCCCGCCCGATGACTCACGACCTCCTGACTTCCGTCATCGCTACTCTTGGGGCGACCGTCGACCACATAATCGTGTCCGAACTTGCGAACGATACGTTCTACGCCAAGATCATTTTGCAGGTGAACGGGGGTACGATGGAAATCGACTCGCGCCCCAGCGACGCGATCGCCCTCGCCGTCCGCGCCGAGGCCCCCATCTATGCCGTCGACGACGTCGTCAACAAGGCGGGCGTCGAGATGGATGAAGAGACGGGCAAAGCCATCATCCCCACGGGGCCGAAGGCGGATGAGCCACGGCCCTTGCGGGAAGAGGAGCTGCGAAGCCTCTCGGCATTCACCGACTTCATCGAGACCCTGAATCTCGACGATCTTGGACGGGAAGAGAAGCCCCCCTCTTCCACCAAGTAGGCGATTCGGGTCGCATTACACGAGCGAATCCCGGACGACCTCACACCTTCGAGTACTTTGCCTTCGCTACTCGCGTACCGTCCGGCAGGTTTTCGGTCGTGAAATCGGCAAACAGCAGTGGGGCCTCGTCCTTGAGGATGTCTAGGACCATGAGCGCGACCTTGCGTATCTCCCAGTCGGCGAATGCTGCGCCGCGCATCTCGATGAAATGACGCCATGCGCGCACGTTGGCCGTGACGAAGATCTTCGTCTCGGTGGCGTTGGGCAGTACCGCGCGCGCCGCCTGACGGACGGCTTTGCGACGGTCGGTCTGGACCTCGAATTCGTCCTGTGGCAAGGCCTTGTAGAGCTCAGAGACGAGGTTCCGGTATTTCTCCTGGGCGTCTTCTATGGCGTTTTCAAAAATACTTCGCGCCTTTTCGGTGCCGGGCCTATCCTCGGCCAGAGCGGGGGGGATGACGAAATCGGCGTCGCTTTCGTTGACGAATCTCTGGGAACGCTGGCTGTAAGCGAACCCGGCCCGGTGTCTCACCAGCTCATGCGTGAACGCCCGTGATACCCCCGTCATCATAAAGCCGTAATTCACATGCTCGAAGACGCTGCCGTCGCCCTTCGACAGGAGGTTGTTGATGAATTCCTCGATGTCTCGGCGGCCCT
>JAPOPA010000094.1 GCA_026713145.1 Chloroflexota bacterium | reverse complement strand
GGCGTTGGTCACGTCAACCAATTCAAGACCCGTCCCAATAAGAAAGGTGCCGAGACCAGCACCGATAATGTACTTAAGGTACTTGAGGACGTCACGCATTCACGCATGTTAACACTCCATGCCGATGAACGAAACGCAACCGGCCGGAGCGCTTGCTGGACATCGTCATCGACCACTTCCAACAGGTCTTCCGCGATGACGAGGCGGCCAGACTGCTCGGGCGTACCCTGTGATTGCAGCAACACTCGTCCCACTCGTTCAAACGTCACGGCGTCGCGCGCGAACCACCCGACGGTGTCGAAGCTCGCCGCCTGAGGGAGCACGCCTTCCAGCGATATCCGCCCATGCGTCGGTCGCAGGCCGTAGAGTCCGCAGAAACTGGCCGGCATCCGCACGGAGCCACCGGTATCTGAGCCGAGGGCGAAGTCGACGATCCCGCCCGCGACGGCGGACGCCGACCCGCTCGATGAACCTCCCGGTACGCGTCCGAGAGCAGCGGAATTCACGGGCATCCCGTAATGAGGGTTCGTTCCCATGATGCCGCGCGTAAGCTCGTCGGTGTGCGTCTTGCCGACGAGGGTCGCGCCCGCGTCCAGCAGCGCTTGGACCGTTGGTGCGGTGCGTTCAGCGGGGCCGTGTGTGCGTTCCCAGTCGGGATTGCCGCCACCGGTCACGTGCCCGGCTACGTCGAAGATGTCCTTCGCAGCGAAGGTTAGGCCCGATAGCGGGCTGTCGGGAGCGCCCGGAACATGGACGTCCAGACTGGCGAAGGCGTTCAGGTCGTCGGTCATCACCCGGCGTTGACTCATACGCCTAGAGGAACCTGAAGACGTTGGACGCCGTGCGGCCCATGACCCAGTTGCGGTCCTGGGGATCGCCGAGGAGGGGGTCGTCCATGATGGCGCGCAGGGCGTTGCGGTAGCCCTCTCGGTTGCCGACCGGGGGGTAGTCGCTGCCCCACATCGTGCGCCTGGGGCCGAAGGCCTCGAGGATCATCTCGACAAACGGCGGCGTGAAGTCGAAGCGGAAGTTGGCAACGAGGGTGGGAGGGCGGTGGCTGATCTCGCCGAGGCCGCCCAGCTTGATGTAGACATTTGGAAGCTGCGCGATTTCGAGAGCCTGGCCGAACTCTTCGTACGGCTCCTCCATGTCGGCGGTGCCCCCGGCGAAGTGCTCCGCCACGACCGGAATTGGCTCCGGCAGTCCCGCGACGAGCTCGGTGAACTGGCCCGAGGCGAAGGCAGTGACATCCTGGCGGCAGCTAACGGTAAGGCCGATCTCGGAGGCGGCCCTCCACAGAGATTCAGGCGAGCCTGGCGTGAGGCGGACGCCGGTGACCCCGCGCTCGGCCCATCCGGCCAGAACATCCGGCGCGGAGGATGACGCCTCGTCGACCATCCCGACGACCGAGAAACGCCCCTTGTGTCGCGCAGCGCAGTCCAGCAGGTAGGCGTTGTCGTACATGCCGCCGTGCTGGATGAGGACGGCCTTTTGAACGCCGTTCGCGTCCATCTGGTGGATGAGAGTCTCGACCGGCTCGAACCAGCTTGTTCCCGCGTGAGTATGAGAGTCTACGATCACGTGCTGTCACCCCCGAAGGCATGTGGCTGCATCATACGGCGCGGAGCGCGGTTTGACAACGAGGAGTCAGGAGGACGTAAGGAGTAGGGAGAAGGGCAGGAGATCACAAGGCCAAGGCCCGGAGGAGCCGTTTTTTGAGGGACATTTCGGGACATTCTGTGACATCGCAGCTATGACGAGGGAGCCACGGAGAACTGAGCAGGATCGTACCGGCGAGGTCTGCGAGGCGTCTCGCAGGCGGGGAGTTCCAACCGGATCGACCCGTTTTTTGAGGGACATTTCGGGACATTGTGCGACATCGCAGCTATGACGAGGGAGCCACGGAGAACTGAGCAGGTCGTACAGGTGAGGCTTGTGAGGCGTCTCGCAGGCGGGGAGCTCCAACCGGGTCGACCTTTTTTTGAGGGACATTCTGGGACATTTTGCGACATCGCAGCTATGACGAGGGAGCCACTGAGAACTGAGCAGGATCGTACCGGCGAGGTCTGCGAGGCGTCTCGCAGGCGGGGAGCTCCAACCGGGTCGACCTTTTTTTGAGGGACATTCTGGGACATTGTGGGACATCGTGGTGAGTCGTCGCTGGTTCTTGCGGTTGATCCTCTCGTCATCATGGAACCATAGTAGATCATATATTCTCATTCGTCAAGTCGGATTCAGCACTGTCATTCTGAGCGCAGCGGAGCGGAGTCGAAGAATCTAAGGTGTCGGGCTTTGGAGTTAAGCCAGCAGAGGGCGATCATGAGTTGATTGCGGCACGGGTTCAAGACTCAATCGCATAATTGGTAGCTTGCTCAAAACACCCTCACCCTAGCCCTCTCCCACGATGGAGGCTGTCTC
>JAPOPA010000096.1 GCA_026713145.1 Chloroflexota bacterium | reverse complement strand
TCGTCTGCGTCGGATTCCCTCGCAGACCGACAATAGAACCGATGTTGATGACCCGCCCCCAGCGCTTGGACATCATCTTCCGAATCGCCGCC
Organism: Chloroflexota bacterium; assembly: GCA_026713145.1. Taxonomy (GTDB): domain Bacteria; phylum Chloroflexota; class Dehalococcoidia; order Lucifugimonadales; family VXLM01; genus VXLM01. The sequence continues at coordinate 11,109 of JAPOPA010000096.1, read as the reverse complement.
CGCGTGCAGTAGAACGTCCCGTTCAGGTTGACATCGATGACCCTATGCCACGAATCGTCCGACATCCGTATCAAGTGTCGGTCGTCGATGATCCCCGCGTTGTTCACCAGGATATCGACGTTTCCCCACCGGCCTTCCACTTCCTTGAACATCGCCTTGACCTGATCGACGTCGGAAACGTCGGCCTGCACTGCGAAAGCCTCAGCGCCGCTGCTGGTGAGCGTCTCCACGACCTCGCTCGCGGCGTCCGGCGATGAGTTGTAGTTCACCGCTATCCTTGCGCCCTTCTCGGCCAGTCGAATGGCGATCTGCCGTCCTATCCCCTTCGACGCGCCGGTCACGAGGACGCTCTTCCCTTCCAGTTCGTTCGTCTTCACTTGGCCTCCGTTGAATTCAATGCCGTTACTCTTCCACGCCGGCCCTGCTGCGCACTTCCGTAAGGGCCTCACCGAGCTTGGGAACGATGCCGAGCCGGTGCCAGATCTTCGCCTGCTCGATTGCGCGCTTGACCTCCTCGCGTTCCCCACGACCGTGTCCGATGACGCTTACGCCTTTGACGCCGAGCAGAGGCCCGCCTCCGTGCGTGTTGACGACGTTCGTCTTCTCGAACAGTTCCTGGGTCAGCGACTCGATATCGCCCTCCGGCAACGCGCCCGCCAAACGCTCCCGAACGAGGTCAACGGACGCCTGGCCGATGCCTTCTGTCAGCTTCATCACGACGTTGCCGACGAACCCGTCCGCAACAACCACATCGACATCGCCCTTGACCATCTCGTTCGGCTCGACGTTGCCGACGAAGTTCAGGCCGCTCTTGGTGAGCAACTCCGATGTTTCACGCACCTGCCGGTTCCCCTTGCCGAATTCCGCTCCCACACTCAGGAGACCGATAGTCGGATTCTCAATGTTCCAAAAGACACGCGCCCACATATCGCCGATGACCGCGAAACTCAACAGCTGCGACGGGCGACAATCGACATTGGTGCCAACGTCGATGATGGAAGTCCTCGGCGCAAACCCGATGACCGGGCCGCCAAGTGCCGGTCGTGAAATCCCGTCCATCAAGCCGAGCACGACCGCTGCCGTTGCCATCGCCGCTCCGGTGGAACCCATCGTGACCGCGCCGTCGGCCATGCCCTTCTTCACGAGGCCTGTGGCGACGACAATCGAGGCTTTGGGCTTCTGGCGGAGCGCCAAAGCCGGCTGGTCCCCCTCGGAGATAACACCCTCGGACGGCACTGGCATGATCGGCAGCCTGCTAATGTCATGCTTTGCCAGTTCGGCCTGCAGGACCTGCGGATCACCCACCAGCCCAATCTGCACGTCGCCCTGCTTGGCTGCCTCGATCGCCCCGGCCACGACTTCCGTCGGCGCGTGGTCGCCGCCCATTGCGTCGACCGCTATTCGGACCATATTGTTTGCTTGCGTCAATGCTTGCCCCTATTCCTCATCACTTCCTTGATACGACCACCGTCGCGTTGCCGGTGATTGCGGAATCTCCCTTGTCGGTCCGTATACCGACCGAGCACGTGATTCTGGCCCCGTCAGTCTCCTCGCGAACGCGCGTTACCTCGCCGTGCGCAGTCACCGTGTCTCCGGGCTTCACCGGCGAACGAAGGCGTATCTTGATTTGTCCGGAGTTCACCCAATCGCCTGCGAACTCAGCGGCCATCAGCTCCGAGAGCATCGCAGCTATCAACATACCGTGCGCTATCGTCCCGCCAAACCTCGTCGTCCTCGCGAACTCTTCATCAATGTGTATCGGATTGAAGTCTCCCGACGCCTCAGCATAGGCTGAGATATTCGCCTGCTCAATCTTGCGGGTGATCGGCCGCAGTTCGGTGCCAACCTCCATCATGCCGGCACCAGTATCGTACTCTTGGCGGTCATCACTGGCCTGTCTTTCCCATCCCGGACTTCTATTCCGACGGCCATGAGCCGATAGTCCGTCTTCACCGCATTCTGCGATATCACCGCCTTGCAACTCAACTCTTCGCCCGCAGCCACCGCCCCGAGAAATGACATCTCCTGCCCCACGTGCAATGTCCCCTCCGGTATGCCCAGGTCGTCCAGCACGCCCCGCAAAGCAAACGTCGCGACCGCCATCGGCGGAACCGTCGGCGGCTCGTCGGTCGGGTCGAACACGCCCGACTCGTCCCGGGCTGCCGACGCGTACTTTTGCACACCGTCGAGACCGAGGGGAAATGTCCTGTCGGATATAACGTCCCCCACGGCAAGGGCCGCGTAATCACGAGGCATGAATGTCCCACCATCCAGATTCAAGTCGGACGATTATAGAGTGCAGCCGCCGTCCGCGCAATTCGGCGATAAGCGCTGGCTCCGCACTCACTGGGTAGGACTCTCGTGCCAAGAGCCCCAATGGGTTATCGACATTCATTGGAATGAAATTCAACGCAAAACCCCCTAATCGCCATTCTCGTGAAGGAGCGCCACCTAGTACCACGATACGGGGCGGGAATCCATCTCTAGTCGCTGCCACAAATTCAATTGCCAATGGCGGGCACGGATGTTTCGGTATCTGCCGGTGGCAGACTTTCAACCCGATATATTGAAGTAGACTCTGCTGGATCACATGGCTCAGCCGCTGTTTGGATACGCCTGTAGAATAGACAGACGATAGCTTTGACCTCGGAGAGACATCAAGTGAAAGCAGGGCTCATCGGACCTTTGGCCCTACTGCTGCTAGCCTTTAGTACTGCTTGCGGAGGAGAGAGGAATCCTCATTCGACGCAGTCCGCCCTGTCCGGCGCTCCAGTACCCACTCTGGAAGCAGAATCGACTACCACGGGGCCCTCACTGCCCACCGCGACGCCTACCCCTGACCGTCCGACCGTCACTCCGGTCCCGCTAATTTATCCGACATTCACTCCGGTTCCCTCGGACAATCCGACCTCCACGCCCTCGACGGTCGTATTAGAAAAGCTCCGCCCGTCGATGGTGAGAATTAGAGTGAACGATCAGGACTATGGCAGCGGATTTGTCGTCGAAGGAGGCTATATCGTCACTGCGGCTCACGTCGCTTGGCCCTATTCCGCCACGGACATCGTCTTCGAGGATGGCACGGAGCAAACGAACGTCCCGGTTATCGGATACGACTACCATGCCGACATTGCGTTTCTTGGGCCAATCATCACTTCAGCCCCACACGTTGAACTTGCCAATATCGACGACGAATATGAGGGATCCCCAGTTTTCGCTTTAGGGTACCCCGTGGATGGTACGGAACTCTCCGTGACGGCCGGAGAGTTTGAAGGAGTTTGGGATTGGACGAGTGCGGATGTCATGACTGTAGGCTCCACTGCTGCTGCAAGTCGCGGTATGAGTGGCGGTCTAATGACGAATCGCGACGGCGAGGTCATTGGAGTGATTATCAGAGGCAGCGAAAGCGGAACAATTGGCGCTTCCTCGAACAACTTACGGGACCGGCTGGGCAAGATCGAGCGTGGTGAGAAGGCCTCGGCCACCGGATTGCGCTTGCTCCCCTACCACGATGGCAGGAAGGAGCACGAGTTCGTCCTGCAGGGCCGTTGGGACACTGAGACATTCGTCTTTCGTAGCGACGGCGAAACTGCTGAGACTATCGAGTTCGACTCTTACGAGGATGTGGAGTACGGGTTATTCAACGAATTCGGGTCTTCCGACTTTCGTGTCTGGCATGGGGGTACTCGAATCGTACCCGAGTACCAGTCCACGCGGCACAGCACGGGCACCGACAAACTGTACTACCCGTTCTATCCATACGGAACGTGGTTCATTGTCCTTAGACAGCCATTCGATATCAAACGGGAAGGTGTGATCAAGAGCTCCATTCCGTTGACTCGGTACCATGACGCTGACGACGGGGGCGAGATTCAGATAGGCGATACGGTCGCCGGGGTGTTCACTCCAGGTGATGTCGACCGATATTCGATCGAATTGAATAAGGGCCAGAAAGTCAGGATACGCATCGATGCCAACGACACTTTACGAGTAACAGTCGACTATCCCACTGCCCCTCCCTACGAAATCGTCTCGTTCGACGGACGTCTTGGGGAGTTCCAATACTATGCGCCAAACGACACGAAATACATGATAGTCGTTCAATCTGCAGGCCAGGTGGGAGGCTACACACTCTCGGTCTCAAACTTGTCGGGTTCCGCGGAGGTAGTCCGCCCAGAAAGGCCGGTAAACGTGATCGACAGTCCGGCCGGCGACATGCTCCGGCATGCTTTCGAGCGCCCTTCGCCCACCGTCCAGCTCAACTACCCAGCAAATATAACGGGTGGGGATCATTCGGGGGTGGTCGGCGCGGCGTTATTCGAGCAAGGCCGGAGGGGAGAGACCGTTGCGCTGGAAGAAGCCGATTTGACGTACCTTAAACAGAGTGCGGACATGATGTTTTCGTTCGGTGAATACATCGAGCGCTCTGTCCTAATGAAGAACCTTCCCTTTAGTAACGAGGTCGTTACAGACCGTCGTGAGGTTGAAACCCCCACGGGGTCGCCGATCTTGATCGAAGAATTCGAGACGGTCGACGGCTTAAAGGGTGTACGACTTCTTTACCTTCACGAGGAGGAGACCGGATTCATGGCGGTCTACTACGCCCCATCTGAGGTCTTCGAGGAATGGAGGCCTGTCGTCGACTACTCCATCGGCACCTTCTCGGTTGGAGGGTTCTCGGTCGCCGATAGCACTCAGAGCCGCTAAAGGGCACCGAAAGTACGGTCAGTCTTTCAGCCATTGGATAGCGCCTTGCAGTAGAATGCCGACTGGAGGAAGTGAATGACTACACATCCGATAGTTGACCGACTTTTCGACGGAGAGATGCTTCTGCTTGACGGAGGAACCGGCTCGGAACTGCAGCGTCGTGGGGCCGATGTTCTCAAGGAGGCCGAGGACCGCGTGAAAGCGTGGTCTGCTACTGCAAATGTCGAGTTCGCGGATGTGGTGCAGCAGGTGCACTCCGACTACCTCCGGGTAGGGGCCGACATCATCATCAGCAACAACTTCTGGACGACTCCCACTCGCCTCGAAAGGATCGGCGAGCGGGACAACTGGCGAAAGTACGCCACCGCGGCGATCCGCAACGCCGTTCAGGCGCGCGACGCGATGAATCCCGGCGCCTACGTAGCTGGAGGCATAGCGGCGCCAAGCCTGCAGGGTGGCCTCCCTCCGGTACACAATCCAGTCTCGGACACGCAGCAGCTGGGGGTCAGGGCGTACCGAAAGGAGTGGGCCGATCACGCAAAACTCCTCGCCGACGAGGGAGCGGACGTGATGCTGCCGGAATACGTGGGTTTCATCGAGGACTGCGTGGTGGCCGTGGACGGCTGCGCGGAGGCGGGGCTGCCGGTCTTCCTGGGCGTGCGGCACATCATGGAAGACGGCACGATGAACTATGGCGAGAGCCTGGCCGACCTTGCCGGAGCGCTCGAAGGGCACCCCGTTGATGCCGTCCTGATCATGTGCAGCAACCCGGAGAACATATCAAAGGGGCTTCCGATCCTTCGTGAGGCGTTCGAGGGTCCCGTCGGGGCGTACCCGAACCTTGGCTACAATCCAACCGGCCCCATCGTGAACGCGCCGATGCTCACGAACCAGAAGCCGAGCGCGGGGGAGGACATCCTCCAGACTGCGGAATACTACCCCTCGCGGGTCGCGGAATTTGCCGCGGAGTGGAAGGGCATGGGCGCTCAGATCATCGGAGGATGCTGCGCGGCAGGCCCGGAGCACATCCAGGCGATGCGGCCTGTCGTAATGGGATGATGGGCAAAGTTCAGCGCTTCTTCGGCTAAGGGCCGAGTCCGAGCGGGGAACCGCCCAGCTGGGGATAGGTTCTACGTGCAACGTTCTATTGACGCTTCCGCGCGGCGTTGCTACCCTACATTGACACTAGAACGTTGCACGAAATGAGGTTATGGCGAAACTTCTTGAAGTCAACAATCTGACTACTCACTTCTACACCGACAACGGGGTCGTGGAGGCGGTCGACGGCATCTCCTACTCGGTCGACGAGGGAGAAATCGTCGGCATCGTGGGGGAGAGCGGCTGCGGCAAGAGCGTCAGCGCTCTTTCCATCATGGGGCTGATCCCCGACCCACCCGGCAAGATCGTTGCGGGCGAGGTCATCTTCAACGGTCAAGACCTCCTGAAACTGTCGTCCGCTCAGATGCGGAAGGTGCGCGGCAACGACATAGGCATGGTCTTCCAGGAGCCGATGACGTCGCTCAACCCGGTGCTCACCATCGGCAGGCAGCTCACGGAGACGCTCGAGCTTCATCTGAACATGTCGGCCAGCGCGGCGAGCCATCGCGCGGCGGAGCTGCTGAGCCTCGTCGGCATTCCCGACGCCGAGCGCCGACTGAAGGACTACCCGCACCAGATGAGCGGAGGTATGCGCCAGCGCGTTATGATCGCCATGGCGGTTAGCTGCAACCCGAAGCTCATCATCGCGGACGAACCCACGACGGCCTTGGACATGACGATCCAAGCCCAGATTCTCGAACTGATGCAGGGCTTGTCCAACGAGTTGGGCACGGCGATGATCCTCATCACCCACAACCTCGGAGTTGTGGCGCGGTACGCTAGCCGCGTAATCGTAATGTACGCCGGCTCCATCATCGAAGAGGGCACCTCGCGGCAGATCTACTACGATCCGCGGCACCCGTACACGCTGGGTCTTCTGCGGTCGGTGCCGCGCTTGGACGAGCAGGAAGGCGTCAAACTCGAACCGATCGAAGGCCTCCCGCCCAACCTCATCGGGCTCGGCGGCAGCTGCAACTTCGCGCCGAGGCGTCGCTACGCGATAGATCAGTGCCTCACCGAGACCCCGGTGCTCGAAGCCGTCAGAGAAGCAACCCCACCGCATCACGCGGCGTGCTGGCGATCCGAAGAACTTCCAAACCTGGTCGGCTCGCCCGCGGCAGCAGGAGGATAAACTTGGTCGAGTCGAACGGTTCAAGGCCCCTGATTGAGGTCAGGGACGTCAGGATGTACTTCCCCGTCACGTCGGGGATCGTTTTTCAGCGGAAGATAGCGGAGGTCAAGGCGGTCGACGACGTCTCAATAACCATCAACAAGGGGGAGGTACTGGGTCTTGTCGGGGAGAGCGGCAGTGGCAAGACGACCCTGGGTAGGGTGATTCTTCAACTCCAACGCCAAACTTCGGGCGACGTGTTCTACGACGGGGAGCGCCTGAACAGCCTCAGCAATAAAGAGTTGCGGCCCATCCGCCGCAAGATGCAGGTCATCTTCCAGGACCCGTACGGTTCGCTCAATCCTCGCATGACGTGTGGCGACATCGTCGGCGAGCCCCTCTCAGTGCACAAGCTGACGACGGGCAAGGGCGAGTACCAGGACCGCGTGACCGAGCTCCTGCAGACGGTTGGCCTCAACCCGTTCATGGCCGACCGGTACCCTCACGAGTTCTCGGGCGGACAGCGGCAACGCATAGGGATCGCGCGGGCGCTGGCGGTGAACCCGGATTTCATCGTGTGCGACGAGCCGGTCTCGGCGCTCGACGTGTCCATTCAGGCGCAGATCATTAACCTGCTCGAAGAACTCAAAGAAAAGCTCCAGCTTACGTACCTCTTCATCGCCCACGACCTCTCTGTCGTGCGGCACATCAGCGACCGGGTGGCCGTCATGTATCTCGGCCACATTGTCGAGGTCGCGAGCCGACAGGAACTCTACGACAACCCTTTGCACCCCTACACGAGGGCGCTCCTCTCTGCCATCCCGATCCCCGACCCCGACATGGAGGAGCAGCGCGAGCGCATCATCCTGCATGGTGAGCTGCCGAGTCCCATGTCTCCGCCCGAGGGCTGCGTATTTCACACTCGCTGCCCCGTCATGGTCGAGGAATGTAAGAACGAGATGCCCCAACTCCGCGAGGTCAGCCCCAACCACTGGGTGGCCTGCATCCGCGCCGACGGATACGAGAGCGCCCTGACGGCGTAGGGTTCTTCTCAAGTTCAGTAGTTTTGTTTTGCCTAGGCCCGTGTGTGCACGGGGCTAGGCCTCGCCCCCAACGGCATGTGTGGGCCGCGAAATGCCTTGTCTCTTTCACAGGACTTCGTGATTCTACATGCTCAACACGAACGGGGTTGCGGGGAAGCGAACCGGCAAAGCGGGCAGAGGCCCTTTTGAACCGAACTGTTAGCCCTACCCCAGTTCGCCGACACGGAGGATGCGGGAGAGGGACAGCCGCCGGATGAGGACGATGAGGGCCAGGGTGATGACGGCGAAGATCACGAGCATCACCGCGTAGGTGATGAGGAGGGCGCCCCAGTCGATGACCATGACGAACGGGGGAACGACCTTGCCACCGAAGTCGTCGTGGCCGAGGAACGGCATGATCGTCGCTCCGAGTCGACTGCCCATCCACGTGCCGAGGGCGAGACCGACGGCAATGATTACGGTCTGTTCCAGCCACATGAGCATCATCAGCTGTCGGCCGGAAAGCCCGGTCGTGCGCATGATGGCGAATTGCACCTGCCTGCTTCGGAAGGACGAGTAGGCGTGAACGAGGAACCCGAGGCAGCTCAACAGGAGGACCGCGGAGAAGGCGATGAAGAGCAGCGCGCGCCAGCCGGCGTCAATGAGGGGATCGACGCTGGCGTCATTCGCTTGGAAGCGCTCCTCCCGGTCGAGGACGTTGGTCGAGCTGAAGCCCTCGATGGACTTGAGGCTCTCCAAGAGGCTCTCTCTGGCCGCTCCTGTAGTGGACGATGCGATCCATAGCTCATCGGGAATGAAGGGCTGGTCGGCGACGCCGCTTGTGGCGAATGTGTTGAGGGCTGAGATGTCGGCGATGAGGTATCTCTTCAACTCGGACGTGACCGTGGGGAACAGTTCTACCGCTCCGACGATGGATACGGGAATGCGGGCGCGGTCGACCGAAACCTCGAACTCGTCACCGACTCGGTGGTTCTCCCTGGTCAGGAATGCCTCGCTGGCGAGTACCTTGATCGGGGGTGGATCATCGCCGGCGAATATGCCTCGCGGGGTGAGCGGCTCCCCCTTCGTCCAGGTGAAAACTGCTGCCCCGGGCACGTCTTCAAAGGTCTCGGAAGACGGCTTGAACTCGTCGCTGATGGAGGTTTCCGTTGTCTTGAGGAGCGACCAGGCGTCGATGGAGTCAAACCCGTCGAGAAGCACCTGCCGGCCATCGCTCGTGGTCACGTGAACGTCGTCGAACAGGACGGTCCCTGGCTTGAGTGACAAGTTCAGGTTCGACTCTTCGATGAAGAGCGCGCTTAGCTTGAGTGGGCCGTTGGCAAGGAACTCCTCTCGACCCTGCTGCGCCAATGGGACATCGAGATTGATCCAGTCGCTCGAAGTCACGAGGCCCAGCTTGTAGTCCCACTGCTGGTCGATTGCGTTCGTGAGACGCGCGACCACCTGGAGAGTCGGTCGCAGCCTGTCCGACCTAATCCTGGCGCCTATGGACGCAGCATCCGAGGGGAGTCCGATCCCTCCGTCCTCGCGGACATCTTCTTCTGGCCGTATTCGTGCAAGCAAGTCTTCAATGGGCTCGTCTGTGAAGTCGCCGCGGAACCACGCCACGTTGTCGAAGTTAGAGCTGTTCAGAGCGATCAACTCAAACGATCCGCCCTGCTGTCGTGTCAGGTCGCGCCCGGCCCGCATGAGGACGGCGCTCGCGACGTCGACTCCCGGAAGGCGCTCATATGCCAACTCCTCCGTGAACCGGTTGCCCGCCATTAGCGCCTCGTCATCGGACGTGGACAATCTGTTGACGCCGACGATTCGCACGTCGCTGCCGGAGACGTGCAGGATGCGCTCCTCGAAGCTGCGTTGCAGGGTCGTGCCGAAGCTCGATGCGAATATGCCCAGTCCGGCGGTGAGGATCAGGAGGAGCGAGAGTCTCGAGTAGTGCGTAGGTTGGCGCGACATCTGCCAGACGGTCATGGCCGCGGCGACAGGCAAGACCTTCGCGAAGACCTTGCTGACGAGGTTCATGGCCAGCGGGAAGAGCCTGAGCAGCACCATCGCCGAGGCGACGAGCACGAGGCCGGGCACGGCCAGCAGAAGCTCGTCGGCCACGGCGCCGCCGAATACGTCGCGAGCAATGACGGAACCCTGTTCAGTGAGCTGGCGGAACAGGAAGATCGCGATGAGAAGCAGGAGAACGTCAAGGTAGTACCGCTGGAAGACCGGCAAGGCACTCGGGCGGGACGACTGTTGTCGCTGCTGGGTGATTCCGAAGCGAGACGCCTGTATAGCGGGAATCAGCAGCGCGACGAATCCCAACACACCGCCGAGGACGCTAAGGGCATAGGCGGCGGGCGATATCTCGACCGAGAGCAGACCCCCACCTGTCAGCCCAAAGAACGCTGGGGTGAGACCGAGCAGGCTGATCGTTAACGCCGCGATTATGGGCGCGACGATAGCAGCGAGGATGGCTATGGTCGCACCTTCTATGATGAAAACCATCAGTATTTGCGAAGTGTCGGAACCTCGGCTTCTGAACTGGGCGACCTCCGACCGCTGGTTCTCAACGAGGAGCGACGACATGGTCGCGACGTAGTACAGGATTACAAACGCGATAAGAATGAGCACGATGAACATCGGGAGCCTGCTGAAGAACAGCCTTTGGTCATACTCTATAAGGGCGTCGTCGAGGCCGGTCGTCTGGGACACCGTTTGGAGGGAGGCGACCGCCCGGCTAGCCATCACGTTAAGGTTGGCGACGGTAAGCTGTGCGTTGTCGGCGTTGATCAGGTCTGGATCGGTCTTGAGATACCAGAAGTAGCTGGCGGACATACTGCCGATGGACGGGCCCAGGGCCTCCAGGAACGACTGCCGTGAGATGAAGAACGGCATGAGGCGCAAATCGGTCGTGATCGTTCGGGTCTGAAGAGCCTCCTCGGTGAAGTGGACCAGCTCGGCGTCGTTGGCGGTTTCCCAGTCAAATGCCCCCGAGATGGTGACGTAGACGTGGGGGATATCAGAGGATATGGTCGGGACCGCGGCGTACTGGTCTCCTACTTGGGCCCCGAGCTCCTGCATCGCCCGGAGGGGAACAAGCGCTTCCAACTCCAGCGCTTGGCCGGGCCCGACGGCATTGGTCGCACCAGGCGACGCCCCCTG
>JAPOPA010000379.1 GCA_026713145.1 Chloroflexota bacterium | reverse complement strand
TCTAACTCCCGGCGGATTTCTGTCAGTCACCCGGTGGGCACAGACGCCGCCGAGCGAGGGAGTAAGGGTCGTCGCCGTAGCCGCCGAAGCCCTGGAGCGCCTGGGGATCGAGCCGGAGGAGCACATTGCCGTCATACGCAGCCTGCAGACGATTACGATGATCGTGAAGCGCTCCCCCCTCAGCGAGGCAGACATCGCCGCCGTACGCGGGTTCGCTAATAGACTCCAGTATGACCTGGTTTTCCACCCCGGCATAGCGGACACGGACGTGAACAGGTTCAGCGTGCACCCGACTCCGGCATATCACGACACGGTCAAGGCCATCCTGGACGCGGGGGCGAGACTGGAATTGTACGCCGATTACAGTCACGACATCTCTCCCGTTCGCGACGACCGGCCCTTCTACTTCCACCTGTTCAGGTGGTCCCAGACACCCGAGATATTGAGGAGCCTAGGCAGGACATTCCAGCCCTTCGGAGGGGCCGGATTCCTCATTGTGCTCGGAAGCCTGGTGGTGGCCTTGGCTGCGGCCGGGGCTTTCATCCTCCTTCCGCTCCTCTTTCGCCGGGACGTATCGAACGGCGGGGGGTTGCAATCAGACGCGATTGGAAGGGTCTGGCCCTTCATCTACTTCGCCGGTCTGGGTCTGGGATTCCTCTGGGTAGAGATTCCTCTCCTGCAGAGGTTCATCCTGTACTTGGACCAGCCAACCTACGCCTTCGCGACGGTGCTCTTTAGCGTGCTGGTATGGTCGGGGGTCGGGAGCCTAACCTCAGACAGGCTGCGAGTGTCGATGTCTGCGGCGGTTTTGGGGGTTGCCGCCTTGTCGGTTCTTTACGCCTTTGCGTTGCCCTTGCTCTTCGACTTAACGCTGGGACTGCCGTTCGCGGGCAGACTGGCCCTCAGCGTCATGTTGCTGGCCCCGCTCGGTGCTGCGATGGGTGTGCCGTTCCCTCGCGCCATCCGTGCGCTGGGCGAGCAGGCGCCCGCGCTAGTCCCCTGGGCATGGGCCGTCAACGGGTCTACGTCCGTGGTGAGCGCGATCCTTGCCACTGTTCTCGCGCTGTCGTTCGGATTCACGTGGGTCATACTGGGCGGCGCTGCGGCATATCTGGCAGCCGCCTCCGCTGCCTATGCATGGCAACGCAAGGGCCTCACAACCTAACTGCGAGACAGTCCCTTAGCGACCTTCCCTGATGAATGGGACGAACCTGACCGCGCCTTGGTTGGTCCTCTTGTACTCTTCGCCTCTGCGCTCGATGAGCCAGAGCGTCTGTACGGCCCCGGGCGGACCGACAGGAATGGCCATTCTGCCTCCATCGGCAAGCTGCCTTAGCAGCGGTGGAGGCACGTGGTCGGGCGCGGCCGTCACGATGATTCCATCGAAGGGCGCTTCCTCCTCCCACCCGAAGTAGCCGTCCGCCTGCCTGAGCTCGATGTCGTCGTACCCCAGCCTATCCAACCGGGCCGCCACCTCATCGGCCAGTGACGGTATGATCTCGATACTGTAGACATGGTCGGTGATCTCGGCCAGTACTGCCGCCTGGTACCCCGACCCGGTTCCAATCTCCAGCACGCGCTCTCCCGGTTGCAGGTCGAGCAGGTCGGTCATGAGGGCCACAACCAGGGGCTGCGATATGGTCTGCCCGGCGTTGATGGCCAGCGCCATCTCGCGGTACGCCCTTCCCCTGTCCCGCGAGAGTACGAACTCCTCCCGCCGGACGGCCCTCATCGCCTCTAATACCAGCGGATCGGAGATCTCGCTGATATCCGCGTACGCGTCGACCATCGCATTGCGCGCCGCGACGAACTCGCCGTCGGGAGCCTGGGCCGGGCGATCTCCGATCGCCCCGTTCGAGCATGCGGAGACTACCGCGAGCGAGGCGGCGGCGATCAGGCTCGCCAACGCCACGTTCGGCGAGGCCCAGGGCGTCAGCGCGTTCCGTGTGCGGTCTCGCATGATTCCTACAGGTCCTCCGGCACCGGACCGCCGGCAAGGTCGTCCATGTCGATCCCATCGGCTATCTGGAATTGTACCTCCTGACGCGGTAGTTCATCAGTAAACTACGGGTGGAACCTAGCGTGCGGCCTCCAACATCTGCTAAGGGGAGAGTCTAATGAGGCAGGCCAGTCAGAAATTGCGTTGCCATACTGTGATAACTGGGGCCACCCCTTTAGGCGCCCTCTAGGGCGGTCAGGGCCTCGGCGACCACGTTGAGAGCACAGCGCCGGATCGTCGCCACACCGAAGCTGCTGAGCACCTTAACCTGCATTGTCGTCATGTAGGGCATAGGGTTTTCTAGTTTGCTGCTGCCATCGAAACATCCCTCTCCGCTGACTCACCAAGCGCCACCCTTGGAGGTTTATGTTACTAGTAAATTGGCGCATACGCTTGCATGAGTCAACTATCTTCTAATGCTTGTCCGAAGACTGCTGTGAACTGAGCCCTGAATGGATAGAGATTCAGAGAGGGGAGTCCACCCTCATGTCCTCACACCCCTCTGTGCCCCCTGTACTCTCAGTGGTGATTCCTCTTCCCCCACACGTTGCCTTCTTTCCACTCTAACCTTCCTGATAACCCGCCCCGTTGAAGTGCTAGAATGGAACAATAAGAGCACTTTCCCCTGAGCAACGAAGACTTCTGCACGCATGACAAAGCTCGTGACTTTTGGCGAGACGATGGTCTCCTACAACGCGAAGTACGTTGGCCCGTTCGACCCGACGATCGCCGGCCCGTACGAAGTCTACTGTGCCGGGGCCGAGTCCAACGTCTGCCTGGACCTTCAGCGACTCGACGTGCCCGGCCTTGAGACGGTATGGGTCAGCAAGCTTGGCAGGGACGATGAAGGCGACGCGATTCTCCGTTCGCTGAACGGTCGGACGACCGTCGTCGCCCCACAGGTCCACGAATTCCCTTCAGGCATCGCCTATGTCAACCACATGCAGGACGGCAGCATCGTAAAGTCCTACCGGCGAAAGGGCAGCGCGGCCAGTACCGTCACCTTCGACGACATTCGACCACACCTCTCCGGCGCCGACGCCCTCCACATCACCGGCATAACCCCCGCCCTGAGCACGACCACCCACGACACGGTGTCCCGCTCCATCGAGTACGCTGACGAAAACGACATTCCCGTCACGTTCGACGCCAACTACCGCCCACCCATCTGGGAACCGGCCAACGCCAGGGTGGTATTCGACGAGATAATCCCTTACTCGTCGGTCTTCAAGGTCGGACACGACGAGGCCGAGACCGTTTGGCGCTGGGGCCTCTCAGCTGAGGAGTATGCCCGCCGTTTTCAAATCATCAACGGTCGGTTAGTCATCGTCACCCGCGACGCCGACGGCGCTATCGCCTACGACGGAACGAACTTGGTCGAACACCCCGGCTACTCTATTGACTTCGTCGACCCCGTCGGTGCGGGCGACGCCTTTTTTGCCGGGTTCCTTGGAGAGATCTTCCGGCGGGGTACCGTCAAGAGCTTCTTCACTGCAAGCGACGGCGAGCGACGTAAGATACTTGAAAGGAGCCTCAAGGTCGCAAACGTCTGTGGCGCCCTCATTTGCACTCGACGCGGAGACACCGAGGCCATGCCGACCGCGGACGAAGTGGCCTCCTTCCTCGAAGCCCACAACCAATCGGACAACACACCCTGAAGGCGACACAAATGCCCCGACTCTCTCTCGTCCTGTTCACCCTATTTGCGCTTGCCGCCATCACTTCCTGCGGCGGCGAGGATCCGGAATCCAGACCACAATTCGCGACTGTTACTCCGGCACCCGCAATCCCTACGGTCGTCCCAACTCCCCAGGTTCCTCCAACCGACACGCCGGTTCCCGCGGATTCGATCCCGCTTCCCGAGTCCGCAACGCTTCCTGAAACCGACGCCAGGTTCGAACCGGACCTGTGTCGCATTCGGGAGCCGCAGGGCGTGATCGTTCAATGCGGAAACCTCGTTGTTCCCGAAAACCGCTCCGACCCGAACTCGGGCACGATCAAGCTCCACGTCATGGTGTTCGGAACGTCGTCACGTAACCCCGCTCCCGATCCGCTGCTGTATCTGGCAGGCGGGCCCGGCTCCAGCATCGTAGAAACGTCCCCGTACCAGCTCCCTCTGTTTTCACGCTTCCTCGAAGAGCGCGACGTGATTGTGTTCGATCAGCGCGGTGTCGGGGTCTCGCAACCCGGCCTCGACTGCCCGGAAGATACGAATGCGGTTTTCGATAGCCTCAATCAACACCTCACCAAGGAAGAGGAAAAAGCCCTGCATGTCGCGGCAATGAGGACCTGCCGGGATCGGCTCGCCCGAGAAGGCTTCGACCTTACCGGCTACAACACTTCCGAGAACGCCGCCGATGTGCGAGACCTGCGGCTCGCCATGGGAATTCAAGAGTGGAATCTCTATGGCGTGTCCTACGGGACGAGGCTTGCCCTGGCGACCATGCGAGACTACCCGCAGGGCATACGCAGCGTCACTCTCGACTCGACCTTCCCGCTCGAAGTGGATTTCTATTCCTCAATCGTTCCAAACGCGGGACGGGCACTCAGCAACCTCTTCGACGAGTGCGCAGCGAACCCCACGTGCAGCCGCGCCTACCCCGATCTCGAGTCCAAGCTCTATGCCGCCGCCGCCATCCTCGACGAAAAGCCTGGGCAAACCGCCGTCTTCAATCCGTTCATTCGACAGACGCACGAAGTCGTCGTTACCGGCCACAGGCTCGTCGATACCGTATTCAACGCGCTCTACGTTAAAGACTTCATTCCTCTGCTTCCAGAGCTCATCTACGATGCGGCCGAGTATGAGTTTGATATGTTCGACCTCGTCTTCGGGACGATAGTCGGGCAGACCGAATTCCGAAGCTCGGGAATGTACTTCTCCGTACACTGCGCTGACGAGGTGCCGTTCACCACCAGGGCCCAGGTCGAGACGGCCTCGATCTCGTATCCTCAGCTTGCGACCTACCTCGAACCGGAGTCGGTCTTCGACATCTGCGGCTTCTGGGGCTCCGAGCCCAACGATATCAAGTCGAACACTCTGAACTCCGATATCCCCACGCTGGTCCTGGCTGGCGGATTCGACCCGATCACTCCACCGGAGTGGGGTCGCCGCGCCGAGGCTGCCATCACAGGCAGTCACTACTTCGAATTCACCAGCGCCGCCCACGGCGTGCTAGGCTCGAGTGACTGCTCGTTCGACATAACATTGGCGTTCCTCCGCACACCCGTCGAGGAGCCGGACGCCTCCTGCATCGCCGAACTTCCCTTGACTGCATTCAAGACTCCCGCGTCAGTCGGTGTTACCCTCGTTCCTTTCGAGGATGCGGGCCTGGGCCTGCGTAGTGTCGTTCCGGCTGGATGGATCCAATTTGGACGCGGCATACATGGCGAGTCCACCCGCGGCGTCGTAGCCGTCATGCAGCAGGCCGTCCCGACCAACGCCGCACATCAGATCCTCCCTGCCTTCACGCAGCAGTTCGGCATTGACATTCCGGAAGAACCGGACCAGATGCTCGAACTCGATGGACTGATATGGGATATCTACCGGCTCTCGCTCGATAATCGCTCAGCGGCCATCGCCATTTCGGATGACGATGATGGAATGACGCTGTTCCTCATGTTGACATCCGAACCGGAGGGGCACGAAGCCCTGTACCGGAATGTCTTCCTGCCGACGCTTGCCGAAATCGACGTCCTGCAGCCCCAGTAGTCCGGGATGACCAGTCTGCTGGACGATAACCGTCGGTGGCTGGTATTCGGTACCCTCTTCCTCGCTGCCGGTGTCAACGTCGGGTCCAGCAACTACGCATTCGGCCTCTTCGTGGAGCCGCTGGAGACAACTTTCGGCTGGTCGCGCACGGCAATCTCTGCCTCACTGTCGTTCACTGCCGTCGGCAGTCTCGCTTCACCTGTCATCGGTCGGCTCATGGACCGGCACGGCGCGCGCCCGGTGATGGTCATTTCGCTCGCCCTCATGGGCATCAGCTTTTTGGTACGCCCTGCCATGACAGAGCTATGGCACTGGTACGGTCTCAGCTTCTTCCAGTTCATAGGTATCTCCGGGATCACCGCCCTACCCACCGGACGCCTGATAGCCATCTGGTTCCCAAACTCCCAGGGCAGGATCATGGGCATCACCGTCGCCGGGATCAACTTCGGTGGTATAACAATCCCCTTCATCGTAAACGTCGCACTTGGTGCATCCGGTTGGCAGGCGGCATACGTCGCTATGGGCGTCGTCGCCATGACCTTGGCGGGGCTCGCTTTGCTCTTCATTCGAGAGCATCCCCGAGAAGCTCATGACAGCAAATTGGGGCCGGCACAGGGCGAAACCAGTCGGCTATCTGGCCTCTCGCTGTCTTCGGCCACGAAGACGCGCAGCTTCTACGCAATTGTCGGCGCCCTCGCCCTCGGCAACTTCGCTCACGCGGGTGTCTTCCCGCAACTCGTCCCTCACTTCACGGAACTCGGCGTGCCGTATACGTTGGCCGCGCTCACGGTAACCGTGATGGCGGTGACGGGTCTCGTTTCCAAGCCGACCTTCGGTTACCTCTCTGAGCGGATGACCGCGCGCCGCGCGATGATACTTACGCTGAGCGGACAGGGCGTCGGTTCGGTGCTGCTCGTGATCTCGCCGGTGTCGGCCTGGGTGGGACTACCGATCTTCGGAGTCAGCATGGGTGCGCACAGCGCGCTGATGCCGCTGCTCGTTCAGGAGAGCTTCGGGACCAGAAACTTCGGGAGCATCATGGGAACCGTCACAATGTTCTCGCTGATCCCATTCGGCATCGCTCCCCTCCTGGCGGGGCGGACGTTTGACGTAACCCAGAGCTACACTCTCGCGTACCTGGGCTTCGCGGCCCTCTTCGTCATCGCTGCGGCGGGCCTCACACAAATGCGTATCCAAGAGGAGAGGTGGAGTCAGGTCAATTCCCAATAGCGTCGCCGCATTTTCGTTGCCCCGAATACGGGAATTCCTGAGTTCGGCGACATTTGAGTAACTCGGCATCCGTTATTCCGATCGAAGCGAATTGAAGAACCTAGGGCCTATGACCTCTTGGAGAGTTACATAGGGTGAACCTTCCCAAAAGTGAGGAGCGGCAGGAATGCTGATGATGTTGTCCGGTTTTTCTCAATCAGACAGGTGCTCGGCCACCAAACGGCGTCAGACGCATTCATACGCTTCGGCGTTCTGCTGACGACCTTCGGCCTGACCCTGTATGCCCTGAACCAAGGGCTCAGCCACATGGTTGTTCACTATATGACCCACGGAACCGAGAGAGAAATCTCGAGAGCGGTCCTCATCAACCATACGGTGGTCATAGTGGCCGTAAAGACCGGAATCGCCGTCATCGCAGGCTACGGCTACCTGTTTGGATTCACATTCATGGGTCTAGGACTGTACCTGCGGTTCACTAGCGGCGAAATGAAGACTGTGGCCGGGTTGGTATGCGTGGTGTCGGTTCTCGCGCTGATTGTGTTGATCTTGGGAGACCACGTCCATGAATTCGACGTGTTGTACCGGGTGGCTCGCATAGCAGTCATGCCATTGACCCTTTGGGGCGTGGAGCTAGGGGTCGCTATGTACAGGGGGTATTCCAGCCTGACGCCGGGGCAGTCAGCGTAGAGGGAGTGCAGCTCAAGGTTGATGGACCAACGCTAGCTAACCCATGGCGACAAGCTGCTTGGGTGTGACGAACCACTCGATCGTAGCGGACTGGGCGATGCGGGCGGTGTCAACCCGGAGCTTGCAGAGACCTCCGGGCTTGAGATTGAAGGCCACGTGGTACATGCCGGACGACATGGTCGAAATGAGTTCGCTCAAGGTGGGCTCGTGGCCGACGAGCATTACGCCGTCAGACGAGTAGTACGCTTGAATGGCGCTCATTACGCCTGTGACGCTGCCGGACGCGAGGGAGTCGGAGTACTCGATAGGCTTCTTTAAGCCCAATCCGTCATGGACTATTTCGGCCGTCTGACGGGCGCGAAGTATCGGGCTGGACACTATCAGGTCGACGTTCACGTCAACCGCCTTCATGCCCTTCACGGAGCGTTTGGTGCGTTTCTTCCCCTTCTCCATGAGGGGCCGAAGATGATCGGACGGATATGCCTGCCCGTAGGGTTCGGCCTTGCCGTGTCGGAGTATGTACAGGTCCATGATTGCCCTCCGTCTCGGTTTAACTTAAGGGTATCAGGTCTCCATTTCTGAGAGGTAGGCATTGGCGACGGATTCGGAGCGTTCGAGGACCTTCAGAGCCGTCCGGACGGCGTCACGCAAAGAGTCAAGGTCGTCGCCGTTAGAGAGGAACCAGCGCCAGCGGGCAAGGAAGTAACCCACGTAGTCTGTAGCAAGACTTCCTTCGCCGATGTCCTCCAGGGCCCGCGTGATCCGCGTCCGGTTCATGCTCCAAACGGTCATGGGATCGACACCCGCAAGTTGCAGAAAAATAGGGCCGACGGGAGACACGCGGAAAGAGAGATCTCGTAGCAGCTCGGCGAGGTGCTTGTCCGGACGGTCGAAGACGCGATAGGAATAACGATCGAGGATGTCCGCGAAGTTGAGCAGGTCTTGACACTTGTATCGCTTGATCTCTTCAGTAGCGGAATATTCGACGACCGGGTAGTCGTTACCGAACAGAACACTTGCCGAGTCCGGCGGAGAGTGCATGTAGCCGGGCCTGCGGAGCAGGGTGTTCATGATCATTATTTGGGGACGCGGAGTATGTAGCGGTTGGGGACACTTCCTCCGATACCGCGCTCCGATGCCTTGTTGGACTGCAATGGCCTGATCGAGGTCGCTGAAGAGGGACTGCTCCCAGTCGTCGTCGTGGAACCATACGTGGATATCAATGTCGCTCGCCTCAGGGACGTAGTCAATCGGAGTGTCCCACCGTTTCTTGGCAGATCCCTTCAGATAAATCGCTCGAATCTCATCCTTGGGAATCCTGTCAAGGAGCGTTTCTACGATGGCATCGTTCATGCACGATACCTCATGCCGCAGTCGTTCGGGATCGGGATAAGTATCGTTCCAGGTGGGCAACTGGATTTTCTCAGACACGGATACGCTCTCCAATCACGGTACGGCTAATGGCATCCACCTATGGAGACGGCTCCACAACTAAGTCCAACTCAAGCGTCGTTGCTGGTCACGCCTCGTTGAAGTTGTAGAGCCCCATGGCGGTCTCGCCGAGGACCCATCGCTTGTCCTCATCGGTGAGCCACTCTATGTGCTCTTGGAACATCTCGAGGGCTGGGGCGTATTCTGTCTCGCGTTCTACGCCGGGGAAATTCGTCCCCCACATGAGCCGCTGCGGCCCGAAGGCGTCGTAGATCCGCTTGAATCCGTCGTGCGAATCCCTGTAGGGAAACGGCTCCTGTTCCTTGTGAGGAGTGAGCTTTACGTAGACGTTGGGGTATTTGGCGAGGTCAATGACTGGCTTCATACCGGGATACGGCGGGTCTTCGATGCGGGGGGCGCCGCCGTTGTGGTCGAGCGCGATGGGCACGTCGGGGTGCCGCGCGATGATCGGCTCGATGTCGGGATAGTGGACGGAAGGGCCGGGCGAGATGAAGCTCGCTCCGAGCTTGGCGGCCCTGTCCCAGATGGCGTCCTGGTCTGGACCGGCCCACATGGAGGGATGGTCGGGACGTGTGAGGTGAATGCGGAGACCGCTGAAGCCATGCTCGGTTACCAGCGCCTCCAGACGATCGGCGGCTCCCGGCTCAAACTGGTTTACGAGACCGATGGCAGCGAACTTGCCGGGGAAGCGCTTCAGGGTGTCACCCACGTAGCTGTTATCGAACAGGTAGTGGATCGGCTGAACGATGACGGCCATGTCGACTCCCGCCTCTGTCATCTTGGTGTTCAGAAACTCCACGCTGCCGTCTTCACTGGAGGTCCTGCCGCCCTCCATCGGGTAGGTCTCGTAGTCGCTGCTCCAAACGTGCAGATGGGTATCGACGATCACGGCGCTCTCCTCAGTCTGGTGTTGGGAAATCCCCTGCCCTACTCGACCAATAGTCCGCGAAGATACCGGGCTGCCTTGCCGATCAGCTCGGTGCGGTCGTCGGGTTCCTGGCCCTCGTACACGATGGATATGGACCCGTTGTAGTTCGCAGCCTTGAGGATGCCGGCTATGCGCTCGTAGTCGAGGACTTCCTCCACACCTCTGGCGATCTTGTAGAACTTGCAGCGAACATAGCTCGCATGTGGCAGGGTCTGCTCCATGTAGCCGTAGATGTCCGCATCGGGGTCGGGATCACCCGACGCGCCTGGGGAACCCTGCCACTGGCCGGTGTCCATGATGAACGAGAAGTTCGGGTGGTCGACCTCTTCGATGATGCGAAGGCAGTCCGGACCGGTGGCGGCGAGGTTGCGGTTGTCGTGATTCTGGAGAGCGACGACTACTCCTCGCTCGGCGCCGTATTCGCTGACCTCCCTGAGGCAGCGCGCCAGCGCGGCGAACAGCGGGTCGCGGTTTTCGGTCTCGTGGGTCTGCCAGCCAAACACCCGGATGAGCGGCGAGCCGAGAGTGAGCGCCACGTCGATCGACGACTTGGCCTCCTCAACCCTTGCACGCTGGGTGTCTTCATCTCCGGCGAACCCTCCCGCAACCCCGAGGTAGCCAATGGGCAGCCCGAGATCGAGACACTGACGCTTGATGCCGAGAAGGTAGGAGACGTCGGTGGAGGGAAAAGCCCGCAGGTGAAAATCGAGGCAGTCGAGACGGAGGGCATAGCAGGTGCGGATGAAGTCCTCGACCTCGATCCCGACACTCTTGTAGCTGAGGTAGTTGCAGCCGATTTTGATCATAGTCCGTCCGTGTCTGAGTTCGTCTATAATGGAACGCCACGCAACCGCGACGAGCGGCCAACAGGATACACCTTACCAATGCCGTTTGCGAGTTCATGGGTACGCCCAGCCAGCCTCAGCATTCGACCGTGACCAACCAGCCGCGTCCTGGA
>JAPOPA010000097.1 GCA_026713145.1 Chloroflexota bacterium | reverse complement strand
GACTACGCCGAGAAGAACGGCTACGTCGTCGCCCGCGAGTACGTGGACGAGGCCGAGAGTGGCAGGATCGCCGACCGCCCGAAGTTCCGCAGGATGCTGGACGAGGCCGCGAAGCAGGAGGCCCCATTCAGCGAAATTCTTGTGTGGAAATTTTCGAGGTTCACCCGCAAACGGGAGCACGCCCTCGCCTTCAAGTCCATGCTCCGGCGCAAGGGCGTCCGCGTCGTCTCCATCACCGAGCACGCCGACGACTCCCCCACCGGCAAGCTGATGGAGGCCATCATCGAGTCGGTCGATGAGTTCTACTCGGAGAATTTGGCCGAGGAGGTCCGGCGGGGGATGCGTGAGGCGGCGTCCAGAGGGTTCTGGGTTGCCAGCAGGGTGCCCTGCGGCTACCGCAAGCTCATGGTGTAGGACGGAGCCAAGAAGCGCCCCATCCTCGAACCTGACCCCGCAACCGCTCCGGTGATGGAGCGCATCTTCACTATGGCCGAGTCCGGCAGGGGAATCCTGGACATAACGCAGACCCTCAACTCCGAGGGCATCGCCAACCCCACCGGCAGGCTCTGGTCCAAGAACGGCGTCCACATCATCCTCAGAAACGAAGCCTACGTCGGCACCCTTCTCTGGGGTGTCGCCGGGAAGGACAAGGCCGAGCCTGTTCGGGTGGAGAAGGCATTCCCCGGCATCGTCTCCAAGGCCCAGTTCAAGCGGGTCAACAGGCGGCTGCGTTCAAGAGCGCCCAGGAGGACGCACCCCCGCAGGGTGGGAAGCACCTACCTGCTCAGTGGTCTGGTCAGGTGCCGCACGTGCAACGGGGCGCTTAGCGGCCAGGACGCCAAGAGCGGCCGGTACGCCTACTACGTCTGCCAATCCATCATGAAGCGGGGCAGGGACGCCTGCGAGACCCCCAGGCTCAACGCCAGGAGCTTTGAGGAGATGGTGGTGAGCAAGCTACGGGATAACGTGCTCACCGAGTCCAACATCCGCGAACTGGTGAATCTGGTGGACGAGGAGATGGACGGGATCGCCAAGGAGCAGAGGCAGAGGCTGGAGACCGTCGAAGCGGAGCTTGCGGACGTGAAGCGCAGGCTGGAGCGACTCTACGACCTGGCTGAGACCACCGACCTGGACATCGACGACTTCAAGCCTCGCATCAGGGACCACCGGGAGCGGCAGGAGAAGCTGGAGGGGTCGGCGCAGGAGGCTAGGGCCGCCCTGGGGCAGCGCAGGGAGGTCCTCGACGACGTGGAGACCATTACCGCCTACGCCCAGGACATGAGTGAGTTCCTGAACGAGAGCGAGCTGACCGAGCGCAGGGCCTTCATCGAAAGCTTCGTGAAGGAGATCGTAGTGCAGCCCGGTAACGCCCTGCTGCGCTACTCCATCCCCAGTTCACAATCGACACGAAAAGCTCAAGTACTCATGGGCAGTCGAAATGAAGGAAGAGCCGAATACTCGTTAGGTTGCCACGCGGCGAACAGAATGCTTGGTAGACAATCGTCGTAATTGATTAGCGGTTTAGTGGCCTGTAGAGGGGTTGCGGCGAATGCTGGGCGCCGGCATGGACTCTGGGTTTGTGCAGGGCCCAAGACATGTCCCCCTCTGAGCGCGATGAGTTTGTCCCACTGGTGACGCGGCTTCAAGAGCAGGTCGCCGAGTTGACGGCGGCCAACGAGGAGTTGTGGAGGCAACTTGCAGAGTCCCAACGGAGCGGAAGGCGTCAGGCGGCTCCGTTCTCGAAGGGCAAGCGCAACAGCAAGCCAAAGCGTCCTGGACTCAAGCCTGGTATGGGCCTGTTCAGTTACCGCAAGCCGCCGTCGGTCGATGAAGTCACCGAGCCGGTTGTAGAGGTGCCGGTGTCGGAGGACTCATGCCCCGGATGTGGAGGCAGTCTTGTGGATGAGGGAGAGAGTATTGCCTACGTGACCGACCTTCTGCCGGTTCCACGTCCCTAGGTAACGGCGTATCGTGTGCAGGTATGCTGGTGCCGGTCGTGCGGCAAGGCTGTGCGAGGCCGGCATCCCGACATTGCACAGGACCAGTACGGGGCCAGCGCCTACCGAGTGAGGAAACGGCTAATGGCTGCGGCCCACGTGCCCCACTATGGGGTGGGTATTCCGGTACGGAGGATTCCCGCTGTTCTCAGAGCGCTGACTGGGGTTGAACAGAGGCAGGGGGCGATCAGCCAGGAGGCGCTGCGCCGTAGTGCCGCTGCGGTGGGAGACGCCTACCGCACGCTGCGGAGATCGGTTCGAGCGAGTCCGGTCGTCCACACCGACGACACGAGCTGGCGAGCTGGAGGCGAGCTGGCGTTTCTGATGGCGTTCGAGACAGAAGAGGCAACGGTGTATCAGGTTCGCGCTCGTCACCGGAACAAAGAGGGGCGCGAGGTGGTTCCTGCGGCCTACGCAGGGGTCATGGTGACCGACCGGGGTCGCAGCTACGACGCCCAGGCGCTGTCCGAGGTGAGACAGCAGCAGTGCCTGGCGCACGTGCTACGCTCGATCAGCGAGGTGGTCAAGACCAAGACGGGGAGAGGCCGCAGCTTCGGCAAGCGTCTGAGCGGCCTTCTGCGAGAGGCGATGGAGTTGCGGTAGGCATATCACCGAGGTGAGGCTGTCGACTTTGGTGTGCAGGCCGAGCGGTTGAAGCGCCAGGTGAGCTATCATCTCCGCGACCGTCCGATGGCGGATGCGGACAACTGGAGGCTGCAGAACGAGTTGGGCTGGCACGATGACCGGGGCAGCCTGCTGCGCTTTCTGGATGATCCGAGCATTGAGCCGACCAACAACCGGGCTGAGCGAGCGCTTCGTGGGGCGGTGATCGCGCGGAAGGTGTCACACTGCTCGAAGAACGAGGAAACGAGGAGGGGGCCGATGCGTTCTCGGCTTTCACCAGCGTAATCAGGACGTTGGAGCGCAATGGCGACGACCAATCCGTGGTGGATCGGCTCTGCGCTCTCTTCAGCGGCGCTCCGCTTCACTCACCATCACGCCGAACCTCCCCCGCCACCCGCTAATCAATTACCTGAAGTGAAACAATTCAAGAAGTAATGGAGTGATCTAAAACATGCCAATGGAAAGAGGCCAGCGAGTTCAGCCCATTCTAGCTAATGAAGAAGCTACTGATGCTCTGGACCGGCTAGCAGAACTTAATCCTAACCTGTCTGAGTTAATAGACAGCCTTGGTCGTAGGATTTTGGATTTGCCCTGCGAAGGTCTCAGGGAACAAACCGGAGCACAACAAAGAACCTACAACATAGCATTTGTTCGCCCTCGCTCACCTCGCAGTCGCCGTAAGGCGTTCGCGGCGTTTACAGCACCCTCATTTCAAGGTACTTGGCCACCTCATTGTCCACCAGGCGCATTGTGTGTGGGGATCAAGTTCGATCCTGATCTGGATATTGATGAGATTCAAGACCCTCACACCTTGTTGCGGACAAGATCTTTGCCGCAACAAGGTGGTGGGGGTTGGCGAACCATTTACCTTGACGAAGATGGTTCATACAGTGACGCCGCCTTCGACTTGGTAGAACAAGCCTACCAGTCATTTGAGTAGTAGAGATCGAAGCCGTCGATGTAAACGTTGGTGATCAATCACCACACTCCCGCATAAAGACAGAGACCGCCTCGGAGGGCGGTCTAGACCTTACCGGCGAAGCGATAGGGGCAGCTAGGGGAAAATACCACGAAGCGAAGGTTGCAGGGCAATCACATCCAAATCTTCGGGCTGTTCAGGGGTATCTTCGCCCAGTCGAGGCTTGAAATCACCACAGCACCCGAACACGTGATCACTATTGTGAGCTTCTGAAACGGCGTGACGGCGACGATGAGAGGGTTCCGGCGCAAGATCGACCCGTTTCAGAACGTAGGTGCAGTTTAGATGCGATTGTCCTGACCGAGCTCTAATCCGTGGGGAGTCGGCGACCCTCGCGTTTTTGCGGCCTACCACGACCAGGGCGGCATCGGTCTGCCGCACCCCAATCCACCTAAGTGAGTTGATTGTTACATACCAGAACCAACAAAAAGGCAGCACACATGGACAGGCCAACCGCCTAAACGAAAAAAGGGCGGCATACATGACCAGCCTGGGGAGGGCATCGCTGATGGAGCGATGCCCTCCCCCTTTTGCGTGTCGGCCTAGCGTCCCGGGCCGACCGTTTCCTTGTCCCGTTCCTGCTCCATCGCCCACTCGAACATCGAGAGGGTTGCGGTCTGGGGCTTGCTCCTGCGGCCCTTCGGCTTGGCCGGCTCCTTCGCCATGAACTCCGCCCAGGAGAACAGCGATTGCTGCGGCTCCTCCGCCTCGGCGTAGTGGCCGTTTCCATTGACCGGGGCAGGCGCGTTCCCGTTGCCATAGGTAGGCACATCGCCGCTGCCCGGGACCAGCTCCACCGTCGGCCCGATGCCGATAGCTTCGCGGTGTCCGTTGCGATTGGCGTGTTGACCGTTGCCATTGACCGCGACGGCCTCCGGCTCGATCTTCACCGGCTTCCAGCCGTCGTCCACCAGCAGCTCCTCGGCTACGCTCTCTGCGTCTCGTGCCTGGGCGAACACCGCCTCCACCGTCTCGGCCTCGTCCTCTTCATCTCCGTTGACGATCTTCCTTGCTAATGCCATCATCATGTCGTCTCCGTCGTCGCCGTAGGCGACCAGCCCGTCCTCCGGCAGCTCGCCCTCCACCGCCAGGGAGCTTTGCAGCTTCTTCGCCACCAGCTTGAGGGCGTCGGCCTGGAGGGTGTTCCGGTAGCTCATGTAGACGACCTTCACAGGGCGCGTCTGCCCGATGCGCCACGAGCGGCGGGAAGCCTGCCTCATGACATATATACTGTAATCGTTCTTTGTCTGTCAATCGACACAACAAAGTACGGTTCTCATGGACAGCCGAATTGGAGGCAGTTGGGGCTGAATAAGAGGCGGCAGGCAGTGGGAGAGTAAAGACGGTGGATCAAAGAACTGGTTTGCCGACCGCCTACTAGTACCGTTTCTAGATATATTTGACAAATATAAGAAATAGGTTAGTCTTGTGTATGATCCCATAAGGAGGACATACGAAGACATGCCTGCTCTCCAGTACAAGGTGGAGTTGAATAAATCGGAACGGACACGTCT
>JAPOPA010000098.1 GCA_026713145.1 Chloroflexota bacterium | reverse complement strand
TGAAAACCTCCTGACGTGTCATGACAGCCTTGACCGGACGCCCGGACTTCTTGGACAGGACAGCGACGGTTGGTTCGAGGTAAGCGGGAATCTTGCCGCCGAAACCACCGCCAATCTCCATGGGAATGACCTTGATCTGTGATGCCGGCTTTCTGAGGATTCCCACCATCTCGTCGCGGACGCTGAACGAGCCCTGCGTGCTGCACCAGATAGTGATCTTGTCGTCCGTATTCCAGAGTCCGGTGGCGACTTGGGGCTCGATGTAGCCCTGGTGAACCGTGGCAGTGTCGAACTCGCGCTCGATGACGAGGTCGGCTTCGGCGAAACCTGCCTCCACGTCTCCCTTGACCTGCCTGAAGTGTTCGGCGACGTTGCTCTGTCCTTCTGCCGTCTCTCCCATTTCTGAAGTGCGGAGCGACTCGTGCAGGATGGGCGCGCCATCGTCCATACCCTCGGGGGCGGTCAGGACGGGACCGAGAACCTCATACTCGACCACAATCTTTTCGGCGGCCTCTTCGGCGACGTGAGGCGTGGACGCGGCGACTGCGGCGATGGCGTGCCCCACGTATAGGGCCTTGTCGTCAGCGAGGACATTGTTGCGAAGGTAACGCAGATTCGCTGCTCCCTCGCCGAGCGCAACGACCTGGTCCGCCACTTCCGGCAGGTCGGCGCCGGTGACGACGGCAGAGACGCCGTCCATGGCCTCGGCCTCACTGGTGTCAATAGACAGGATTCGGGCGTGAGCGTGCGGGCTGCGAACAAACTTGGCGTGAAGAAGGTCATTCGCATGGAAGTCCGCTCCATATTTGGCGCGACCGGTCACCTTGTCGGCCCCGTCGTGACGGACGGGCCGCGTTCCGATGACTTTGTAGTCGCCGTGTTTGAGGATCATGTTGTGTTCGTATGTGGTGGTCACTCGAAAACCTCCCTGATGTGTGGCGTGAATTCGATCGAATCGGTACGGGGATCATGGTATCAGGGAAATGGGCGCGCGACAATTTCGCGACGGTTCGTTCGGTTCTAGTGACGTGTAGGAAACAAGGGTCTGGATTGCGGGCTCCGCCGGAATGACGGTGAGGTGGAGAAGCAGCAAGGGGCGGGTTTGAACCCCGCCCCTACCGAGTCACGGTCCGGCCAATTCTCTGATGTGGAACCGGCTAGGTCGCGGCGGCTACTTTCTGAGGATCAGCGCTCCGACGGGACGCCACCTCGGGGAAGAACGCATTCATGACTTGCTCAGTGATGCCTTCGGCGTCCAGTTGGAGTTGGTGTCTCTGGTCTGCGGCGGTACCGTGCTCGACGAAGGAGTCGGGCATTCCAATGCGGTGGACGGAAACGTCATCCAGACCCGCCTCGGCGAGGGACTCGAGGACAGCGGAGCCGAAGCCTCCGGCCAGCACGTTTTCTTCGACTGTGACGATTCGTCCGACCCTCCGAGCCGTTTCCAGGAGCAATTCCCTATCGAGCGGCTTCACGAAGATTGGGTTGACGACTCCACAAGAAATCCCGCGCTCATCCATGCTATTGGCCGCTTCCAAGGCGGCGCTGGCTGACTTGCCGAGCGCGAAGATTGCGACGTCGACACCCTCCCTGACCACGACCCCCTTTCCAATCGGCAGTTCTTTAAGGTCTTCATCGATGGGCGTGCCAACGGCTGTGCCACGGGCGATGCGGATTGCGAAAGGGCCGTCGTGTTTGTAGGCTGTGTAGACGAGGTGCTGGAACTCATTTTCGTCCATGGGCGCCGCCACGACGGCATTGGGAAGACAACGCAGATAGGAGATGTCGAAAGCGCCGTGGTGCGTCTTGCCGTCCTCACCGACGATGCCCGCACGATCGGCAATGAGCTTTACCGGGAGGTTCTGGAGACAGACGTCGTGAACGACCTGGTCGAATGCGCGCTGGAGGAAGGTGGAGTAGATGGAGACGAAGGGGTTGAGTCCATTGGAGGCCATTCCTGCCGCCATGCTGACGGCGTGCTGTTCCGCGATGCCTACATCGAATACTCTATCCGGGAACTCCTGTCGAACGTCCGCAAGGCCGGTACCTTCGAGCATTGCCGCGCTAATGCCGACGACGGCTTTGTCCTTACGCATGATCCTCGCGATGGTCTGCGCGAAAACCTTTGAGTAGGTCGGCGCGCCCGACGAATCGCCGAGCGGCGAGCTCGGCTGATGGAACTTGACGGGATCATCTTCGGCGGGCTCATAGCCGCGACCTTTATGTGTCACGACATGGACTAGGGGAACCGATCCGGTGGGTTTCATGGCCTGCTGCAAAGTCTCTTCGAGCTGTTTGAAGTCGTGGCCATCAATGGGACCGAGGTACTGGAATCCCATTTCCGTCCAGAACATGGTAGGGACAACCAGACCCTCCACCCCGGTATTCAATCGTTTGACGAGCCGATACATCAACTCTCCGGTGGGGATCTTCTTGGAGAGGGCTTTCATGCGCTCGAGCATGGAATGATACTCGGGGTGGGTTATCACCCTCTTGCGCCAGTTGGTAAGAAAGCCGATGTTCTCGGAGATCGACATCCCATTGTCGTTGAGGACGACGACGAGCCGCTCCGGATTAAGGTGAACGATGTTGTTCAGGGCTTCGAAGCTGGACCCAGAGGTCATCGCGCCGTCGCCGACCACAGCGATGGTCCAGGAATCCTGTCCTCGGTTCGCAGCGCCTTCCGCGACGCCCAGCGCGATCGAGAGTCCAGTGCCGGCGTGGCCCGCACAGAGGGCATCGTGGGGGCTTTCGTTTGGCTCGCCGAATCCGGAGAGTCCGCCCTCCAGGCGAATGTCCTTGAACTCGTCGCGTCTGCCAGTCACCAGCTTGTGGGTGTAAGTTTGGTTGGTAGTGTCCCAAACGATGCTGTCCCTGGGGCTATCGAAGACACGATGCAGGGCCAGCGTAAGCTCAACGACCCCCAAATTGGAGGCGAGGTGGCCGCCACGCTCGGTTATGACGGAGATAATCGTATCACGCGCCTCTTGTGCGACTTGAGCCAGTTCCTCGCGGGTAAGTGCCTTGAGGTCGCCGGGTGCGTCGATCCGGTCCAATACACGGGGAGACATGAAAGAACTCCTTTGGAAATGTCGGTGGTGATACCGATACTCCCGTAGCTGCGGGCACCTTCAATCACAGTACTCATCGTAGGGCAGGCACATTCGGACTGTCAACCTGTGACCGGTGGGGAAGGCTGTTCCCACCCTGGCTCAGGGACATCGGTCGCCTTGAGTTGAAGCAATGGGGCGCTCCAAATTGGGGTGCGCAGGGTGGTATAATATGGTACCGCGAACACGCAGAGTTTCTTGGGGAGTCGGTTCACTCTTTGTCTCTCTCCCTCATCGTATTCTTCATCGCCGCCGCAATAGCATTGGGCGGAGCGTTGGGCGTAGTGATGACGCGGAACATCGTATATGCCGCGTTCTCGCTGCTCGCCTCGCTAATGGGGGTAGCCGGACTATTCTTGACAGCTTTTGCCGAGTTCCTCGCGCTCGTCCAAGTGCTCATCTATGGCGGCGCGATAGTCATCGTAATCCTCTTCGCTCTGATGCTGACCCGCATTCAGGATTTTGAGAACCTGTCAGGGAACAGGCAGTGGCCCGTCGCGGCCCTGGTTTCCGCCGTAGTGTTCGGGCTCCTAGTCGCCTCGGTGTTCTCTACGACCGTACGCACCGTTGCGGACAGACAGGCCGTTTCGCTTGACGACTTGGGTCGGACGCTGTTTGAGCAGTGGGCAGTACCGTTCGAAATCGCGTCGCTGGTATTGCTCGTGGCCTTGATCGGCGTGGTAGTCATGGTCGGAGCGAACGGGAGGCGGGAATGATCGAGCTTGCTCACTTCCAGATAGTCGCGGCGGCTCTGTTTGCCATCGGACTGTACGGTGTGCTTTCGCGCCGGAGCGCGGTCTTGATATTGATGTCAATTGAACTTATGCTAAATGCGGTAAATGTCAACCTCATAGGGTTTGCAGCGTTCGCGGACATCGCCGATCCAAGTCGGGCGCTTGGTCAGGTCATCGTGGTATTCGTGATCACGATCGCGGCGGCGGAGCTAGCGCTGGCGCTCGCAATTATCTTAAGATTATACCGAAACCGCTCCACGGTGAACGTGGACGAAGTCAACCTAATGAAGTGGTGAGAGGTAACGACATGAGGCTTCACAAACGGTCTTCTGGTTTAATAGCCCTAGCAGTCCTTTTGCTGGCGCTAACGATGGCGTGTGGTGGAGGCGACGGTGATACTGGAGGCGACGCGACAGTCGGGGGAGGCGGAGCGGACGATACGTCGGGCGCGGCTACTACGGGAGGCTCGGCTACTTCCGGGGAAGCGGCAGCTCCCGCCGCGACGTTGGAGGTCGGGAAGCCTGCGCCGGACTTCACGCTTAAAGTATACGGAAACGACAACTACGCCAAAGACCAGGAAGTCAGGCTGTACGATCTCAGGGGCAAGCCCGTGGTAATCAACTTTTGGTTTCCCGCATGTACCCAGTGCGGAGAGTTGATGTTCCTAATCAAGGACTCCTACATCGCAAACAAGGATGACGTTCACTACGTCGCTGTTCAGGTATCGGCAGACAGCAAATCTGAATGGGACCCCAGCGGAAGCGACGCGACATCCGGTCAGGACTACGTGACCGACAAAGAACTGCACTTTATCGTCGGCCCCGACTTCGACCGCTCCATTGCAGCGGCATACGGTGTCGACGCCTATCCGACAACCTTCTTCTTGGACAAGGAGCTAAATGTCGTCTCGGCGCCGACATACCTCAAGGCCAGACAGATCAAGGACAATCTCAAACTGGCAAGTGAATAGGAGTCGGGTGTTTAAGGGCGCCAAGGAGGCAGTGGTATTCGCCGGTTTCACGATAAGTCCCGTCTAGAATGCCGTTGTCCGATTTCATAACTGCGCAGTGGGCGTGGGTGATTCCTGCCCTGAGCGTATCGGCGTTTTTCGTTACCGCAACATTCGGGCGGTTCCTTCCCAGGCAGGGCGCCTACATTCCCATCGCAGCAATTGGGGTGGGATTTGTCGTCTTTTGGTTCGTGCTCGCCGACCTCGTAGCGAATGGCGCGAGAGAGATCGCTGTGAACTGGATTGTTCTCGGCGATATGCGAATTTCGTGGGGCATTGTAGTCGACCGGCTATCCGTGACCATGCTCGGCCTCGTTACGTTCGTCGCGCTCCTCGTACAGGTGTATTCGTTGGAGTACATGAATGGCGAGCGACGCATCGGTTGGTACTACGCCGTCCACGCGCTGTTTGCCGGAGCAATGCTTACGCTGGTTCTGGCGGACAACCTGATATTCCTGTACCTGGCATGGGAGCTTGTCGGTCTGGGCTCGTACCTTCTCATAGGGTTCTGGTGGGAGCGAAGACCGGCTGCGGAGGCCGCGAAGAAGGCCTTCATCACCACGAGAATCGGGGATGTCGGTCTGCTCATCGGGATCATTCTGCTGTTTCGAGCGACGGGGACGTTCGACATATCGACCATCTTCCACGTGGCCGAGCAGGGCGGGATCGACAGTGGCACGCTCACTCTTGCCATGCTGCTGATCTTCCTTGGCGCGATGGGAAAGTCGGCACAGTTCCCGTTTCATGTCTGGCTGCCGGACGCGATGGAGGGGCCGACTCCAGTGAGCGCGCTGATTCACGCCGCGACGATGGTTGCGGCGGGCGTGTTCCTTACGGCTCGGCTACTTCCCCTGTTTGAGATGGCGGGCGATGTCCTTTTCATCGTGTCCGTCGTCGGGGTTTTTACCTTCCTTTTCTCAGGGGCGCCTTCGCTGGTGGTTGAGGGCTTCTAGGAGG
Source organism: Chloroflexota bacterium (assembly GCA_026713145.1). Classification (GTDB taxonomy): domain Bacteria; phylum Chloroflexota; class Dehalococcoidia; order Lucifugimonadales; family VXLM01; genus VXLM01. The sequence continues at coordinate 10 of JAPOPA010000098.1, read as the reverse complement.
GGGCTGGCGG
>JAPOPA010000099.1 GCA_026713145.1 Chloroflexota bacterium | reverse complement strand
CTTACTATTCCCCTCCATCAAAGTCCCCCCAAACAAACGGCCTCCCTAGTTCCGATCACCGGCAGCGCAACTCACCAGACCGCCCCCTCGGGCACTATCCCGCCTTTTGGTACATGACTTCCCGGTGACACCTTCGCCCCCTCCCCGATATTCGCCCCCATCCCAATCGTGGCGCCATCGCCAATTTCTGTTCCTTCACCAATCATTGCACCCATTTCTATGGTGGCATCCGCACCGATCTTCGCCCCCTCGCCGATGTTTGCGCCCTCACCGATCTTGCAATCTCGCGACAGATGTGCAGCTTCGCCAATAACTGCACCCATTTCTATGGTGGCATCCGCACCGATCTTCGCCGCCTCGCCGATGTTCGCGCCCTCTCCGATCTTGCAGTCCCGAGACAGATGTGCAGCTTCGCCAATAACTGCACCTATTTCTATGGTGGCATCCGCACCGATCTTCGCCGCCTCGCCGATGTTCGCGCCCTCTCCGATCTTGCAGTCCCGCGACAGGTGTGCAGCTTCACCGATGTACGCTCCCATGCCGATCTCAATAGCACTGTCAACAGCAACCGCCTCACCAATATATGCCCCCATGCCGATCACACTGCCTGGAGGAATCTTCACGTCGGGACTGACGAAAGCGCCGGCACCCATCTTCACGCCGGGATCGGGCCCGATGGGCTCCCCCTTCTGGTCACCCCCATCTCCTGTCTCTCGCCCACCGTCCTCAGTAGTCGCTCTTTCGATAATCGGTTCGGACGCCGGTTTCGGTGTCGGTTCATTCGCACCGAGCGCCTCCAGCAGTCGCTCAGCCTCCTCCAAGGTGATCTTGCCTTCGGAAAGCATTTCAAGAATGCGTTGAGTGTCGTTGCTCATCAGCCTTCTCCTCCATTCACTTGAAATAGATCAATACCAACTCATTCGTCTCAGTGACTTCGACCTTGAGACCGCGCAAGACGCAGCACAGATGGAACAGGGCAGGCCAGCACAACAGAATGGGCATCCCCCACCCGCTGCGCCACGTCACGACCGCGACGGCCACGATCCACGGGAGTAAAATCACATGGAGCGCAAGGACAAGCGGCCACACGAGAATGAGCGGAATCCACAGGCTCGCCCGGCTGTCCTTGTCCACAACGCGTACTTGCTGGGAACATCATCACCCGGACAGCCTCTCTACCGCCTCGTCCACGGATATATCCCCCCGGTCCAGTTGGTCGATGACCTCGGATCGCTCCGAGTCGTCAATCGGCTCCGGTTCGCTGATCACAAACTCGAAGCGGGTCGCGATGCTGTCCAGCCGCTTCTTGACCGTCGGATAGCTGATCCCAAAGATGCGCTCCATCTGCTTAATCGACCCGTGACACTGCACGAACGCCATAACGAAAACCTGGTCCTCCGCCGAAAGTCGCGCCAGAGGAGGCAGGTCAAAACTCCCCTCGATTGCGATGTCCTTGTCGGCAAGTCGCACCCGTTCGACGGTGAACTCACCGTCGCCGGTCAGATCGGTCAGGTCCTGCCAGGGACTCGCCATAACTCTTCCCTAGAATGATGTGTATCGCAAGAATCACGAGTGACAATACTGTGACACATCAAGAAAGTCAATAGCATTATTAATTATTTTGAGTTCACTCTTCCTTCCATTCAGCAATTACACCACTGCGAGACACCACAATAGTCTTACTTGCGTCCATCCTCGATCTCTGCACTAAACCTCCTCCCCCTACTAACTACGCGCTACTTTCTACTTTCCGTTCTTCCCCGCCTCCGCCTTGCCATTCCACCCTCAAGTCCTGATAGCATGGACGCACTCACCCACCCGGAGGATGCCCACCCATGCCGACGCCGTTTACACTCGCCATCCTGCCCGACACCCAGATTTACGCCGAGTCGTTCCCCCACATATTCACCGCCCAAACCCAGTGGATCGCCCAAAACCAGGAAGAGCACAACATCGTCTTCGCCCTCCATGAAGGGGACATCACCAACGGGAACACCGAACCGCAATGGCGCGTCGCAGCGGACAGTATGAGCGTGCTCGACGGCAAGGTGCCCTACGCCATCGTCATGGGCAACCACGACATGGGGCCTGGTGGAGCCTGCGAGGTCCGCGACTCTCCCCTCTTCAATGAGTATTTCCCGGTAAGCCGGTACGAGTCCCTGCCCACCTTCGGCGGCACGTTCGAACCAGGCAAGTTGGAAAACACCTACCACCAATTCGAGGCCGCCGACTCCGGATGGCTCATTGTCGCGCTGGAGTATCTGCCCCGTGACCGCGTCCTGCATTGGGCCAACGACATCATCGCGTCGCACCACGACCGCCACGTACTCATGCTCACCCACAGCCACCTATACAACGACGCGACACTGCACGGCAGTCGCCCCGACCACGACTCGAAGCCGTCGTCGGTTGGCATCGTCTCCGACCCCGAGGGGGCCAACGACGGTCAGGACACCTGGAGAAAGGCGCTGAGGCGGCACGAGAATGTGCGCTTCGTATTCAACGGCCACTTCCTTGGCTCGGCACACAACCTGGAAAGGGGCAACGAGGGCAATGCCGTCCACCAGATGCTCTCCAACTACCAGCACATGGACGAAGGCGGGAGCGGCTATCTCCGACTGGTCAAGTGCGACCCTTCAAGCCGCACCGTCTCGGTCAGGACCTACTCGCCCTACCTCGACGCGTACCTGACCGACCCCTCAAACGAGTTCACGCTCGAAAACGTCGACTTTGGGT
>JAPOPA010000102.1 GCA_026713145.1 Chloroflexota bacterium | reverse complement strand
CGGAACGTCGTACGGGAGGTCCAGTCCCCCGTATCCGAGGAGCATGGAGGGCCAGATCACGGTATGGAAGGGAATGTTGTCCTTGCCCATGAAGTAGTAGGACTTGGCGTCTTCGCTCTGCCAGAAGTCCTTCCACCGGTCGGGTTCCCCGCGACGCGATGCCCACTCCTTGGAGGCGGAGAGGTAGCCGATAACGGCCTCGAACCACACGTAGATGCGCTTGCCGTCGTAGCCGTCCAGCGGAACGGGAATGCCCCACTCGATGTCGCGGGTTATTGGCCGGTCCTGCAGGCCCCCTTCGAGGTACCCTATGGAGAAGTTCTTGACGTTGGGACGCCAGTGGGCTTTAGGGCGGATCCATTCCAACAGCTCGTCCTCGAATGCGGTGAGCTTCAGGAAGAAGTGCTCAGTCTCCTTGAAGATGGGCGTATCGCCGCTGAGGCGGCTGCGGATGTCGATGAGCTCCTGTGCGTCGAGCGTGCGCCCACAGTTGTCGCACTGGTCGCCGCGCGCTCCGTCGAAGTCGCAGTGCGGACACGTGCCCTCGACGTAACGGTCGGCCAGGAAGCGGCCGTCCGCCTCGCTGTAGGGCTGAAGCATCGTCTTGGTGTAGAGGAAGTCGTTTTCGTAGAGCCGGAGGAATATATCCTGGGCGACCTCGGTGTGGTTGTCGGTGTGCGTGGAGGTGAACAGGTCGAAGCTGATGCTGAGTCGTTCCCAGCAGTCGAGGAATTCGGCGTGGTAGTGCTCGAACACCTCCTCCGGACTGACGCCGCGAGTCTCGGCTTCGAGGGTCACCGGCGTGCCGTGCGAATCGCTGCCGGACACCATGAGGACCTCGTTGCCCTTCATCCGGTGGTAGCGGGCGAAGATGTCAGCAGGAACGTACGCGCCGGCGGTCTGGCCGATGTGTATGGAGCCGTTGGCGTACGGCCAAGCCACGGCAACGAGGATGCGTTCGGACATTAGGATCCCAAGAGGATGAACTGGATAAATGGTACCACAAAGGCACCTCGGACTCCCCGCTTTCAGGGCAACGCCAACTGTGGCCGTCGGGTGCCCTTACTGGGCTGAGCCCTCCCTTATCTCCAGCCAGAGGCGGTACATATCGTTCTTGGAGAGCCCGGTCATTGAAGCCGCCGCAATCGCGTCCTTGGACTTGCTTCCACGCGAGGACTCGTAGCGCAGGATTTCCCGCGCCCGCTCGAATAGGGCATCGTCGGGTTCGGCAGCGACATCCGCGCCTAGGACGATTAGGGTAAACTCGCCTCTCGGTTCGATGAAGTGTTCAAGGGCCTGGGTCACCGTGCCTCGAAATACTTCCTCGTGCAGCTTGGTAAGCTCGCGGCACACGACGACTTGCCGATCACCGAGTTTCTTGAAAATGTCGGCCAGGGTCTCGGTGAGGCGATGCGGCGCTTCAAAGGCGACGAGAGCGCGGTGTTCCCCAATGAGGGAGTCAAACAGCTTGCGTCTTGGCCCGCCGCGTCGCGGGAGGAACCCGAGGTAGATGAATTGTTCGGCCTCGATGCCGGCCACGCTCAGAGCGGCGGTCAAGGCTGAGGGGCCGGGGACGGGGACGACCGTGTGGCCGGCGCTGTCCGCCGCGGCTGCCAGCTCAGCGCCAGGGTCGTTGATGGAGGGAGTGCCCGCGTCGGAGACGAGGGCGACATCACCGTGCGAGAGGGCTTCCAAGAGCACGGGCAGTTTCGACACCCTGTTGTGGTCGTGGTAGCTGGTGCTGGGGGTGTCTATATCGTAGCGGGAAAGGAGCTTTCGGGTCGTCCGAGTGTCCTCGGCGGCGATGAGTGAAACATCACCCAGCACGCGGAGGGCGCGCAGGGTGATGTCCTCCATATTGCCGATTGGCGTCGCTACGATGTACAGCGTTGACACGATACTGCCCTACGATTTACCGTTCCCCACACTTCGCCGTTTGTTTCCGGAGCTTGCCATGACCGACCTGATCATCGACCACGTCCTGATTGCCGTCCGAGACCTCGACGCCGCTAAGGATACCTTCGAGACGCTGGGATTCAAAGTGACGCCGGAGGGACGGCATCCCGGCCGCGGGACGAGCAACCGTCTCGTGGTCTTCGGCGGCGAATACCTTGAACTGATCTCCGTCCACGACCCGGACGGGGACCTGTTTCGCCCGAATCTTCCCTCATTTCTCGACTCGCGTGAGGGACTGTTCATCTTCTCGATGGGGACACCAGACGTGCATGGGCGCGCGCGGAGCGTTCGGGAGGCGGGAGTGCTGATAACTGACCCGGTGAAGGGTTCGCGGCAGGCGGCGGACGGGACGACGGCCTACTCTTGGACGCAGGCCGAGATCGACCCGGAGGCGATGCCGGGCAGCCAGACATTCTTCATCCAGCACGATCACACCATCGAGGAGCGGTACACCGATCCGCCTGACCCGACCAGTCATCCTAACGGCGTGCTTGGGATTTCGTCCCTATCGCTTGCGGTCAAGGACGCGGACTCGGCGTCACGGCATTGGACGGAGGTCTTTGGGCTGGAACGAGCGTCGAAGGATGCCGGATGCGTACGGCTGCGTTTCGACAACTCCTCACTGGACTTCCGCCAGCCGGACGGGAATGACGGGCTGGCAGACTTCATCGGGACGTGGGGCGAAGGGCCGTACCGGATTGTGTTTTCGTGCGAAGACCTCGACGCGACGGAAGTGTTGCTCAGAGGCAACGGAGTGGAGGGCCTGATGCGCGATGGAGGCTGCCTGAGCGTACCGACGGAGTCGGCGCAGGGCGTGCGGATGTCTTTCGTGCAGGCGTAGCAAGCAGCCTACTTCCGGGAGATGACGTTTCCCGCTCGCCGCCAGTTCTTGGTAAGCTCAGGCATGGCGTCCAGCAGACGCTGGAGATTCTTGTGCTCCGAGTCGCTGAGTTTGGAGGCTCCGAGCACCTTCGCGGCCTCGCCCGCGGCGACCGCTCCCGGCATGGAGCTTCCGTGAGAGGGCGCGCGCTTTGACCATTCCGCATCGATCCTCGACGCGATCGAAGGATCCTTCTGTGAACCGCCGTCCTGACCGCCTCGGCGCAGCTCGATGACGACGTCGCCCTGACCCTGGCCTGTGGGGCGCGTCACCCTTACTTCCGACGCGTCCTCGAGGAAAGCCGTGAAGCTGTTGAAGCTCCGGTCGCGAAAGTCGAAGCTGGGGTCGAGTCGCTGCATCGTCGCGTGAAGGCGGCTCCCGGTGACCTTGCCTTCCGCATCCATACTCGCGCGGACGGCGCGGACCAGGAGGCTACGCTGTGGCCGCTCCTTCGGTCGGGGCTTGCTCTCGCCGCCGCTCTCCTCGTGCTTGTCGAGGTAGTAGTAGCGATCGCAGGCCTTGACGAGCGTGGCCGACGTGGACTTTTGACGTCCCGCGCCTATGACCATTTTGCCGGAGGAGCGGAGCTTGTTGACGAGCGGAAGGAAGTCGGCGTCGCCGGACACGACCACGAACGTATCGACCGGCGAGGAAAACAGCAGGTCAATCGCGTCTATTGCGAGCCTGATGTCGCTGGCATTCTTGCCGGAGCTCGACGCCTGAAAGACGTGCACCGGCTCGATGCCGAACTCCAGAAGCTGGTCGCGGACATTGCCGCCCTTCGACCAGTCCGAGTATGCCCGGCGTATGAGTATTCGCCCCAGATTGGATATCCGGTCGAACAGCCACTCGACCGATCCCACGCTAACGTTTTCGTCGTCGATAAGCACGGCGACCTGTCGGTCACCCGATGATTGAGTCATTACCATATCTACCTCACCCCCTGTTCGACGGCCATGTCATGGCCGGACACCACCTCGTTCTCAGGAAAGCCTACTATAAGCTCGTTGCGAAATTCGAGCATTCGAGGGTGCACCAGGTCGCCCCTTTCCACCCTCCGCACGATTTGGCGATTGACGTACTCCAGCAAAGCAGTGTCGATGTCTACCTTCGCCAGCTGAAGCACTTCGGCGAGTTCGGGGCGGTGCTTGACCTTCCTGGGTTCCAGCTTGTCGGCCAGGAAGACGACCCTAGACACGTCGCTCATACCACTCTTGCCAGTGGTGTGATAGCGAACCGCTTCGATGACCCGCGGATCGGAAATCTCCCCGTCCCGCTCCAGCCACCTCGCGGCGACGGGACCGTGCAGCATGATCGGCACCCGGCGCTCCATGGGGTGGACGGGAATTTCCAGTCGGTCGGCCTCCTCCAGCAGATCTTCCGGCTTCATGTGACGGGCGAGATCGTGGCAGGCCGCTCCTAGCTCGCTCGCGTCTCTATCCACGCCGTGACGCTTGGCCAGTTTTCGGGCGAGCTTCCTCACTCGCCTCAGATGGTCTACCAATCCCTCCGGAAGGGCGGCAGTGCGTTCGGCGACCACTTGAGGCAACTTAACCACAGACGCCCCCTACCCTATTCCCAGTCCACCAAGGCGCTTGCCTCCCAAGACGTGCATGTGGAGGTGGGGGACTTCCTGTCCGCCCTCCTCGCCCTGGTTGATTATCAGCCGATAGCCGCTCTCGTCTATGCCTTCGCTCCGGACGGCCTCCTTCGCCGCAAGAAACATGGCCTCGACTATCGAGAGGTCCTCGGTGCCAAGCTCCGCGATTCTCTCGACATGGACCGTGGGGATGACGAGGAGATGTACGGGAGCCCGCGGCGCAATGTCCCTGATGACGAAAGTCTCGTCATCCCGGTACACGAAATCGCCCGGTATCTCGCCGGCGCTGATCTTGCAGAATATG
>JAPOPA010000104.1 GCA_026713145.1 Chloroflexota bacterium | reverse complement strand
TGTCCTGCAAATTTCGTGGGTGAGTCAGCCTATATCATGGTAGGTAGGGACCTCCGGCCAGCCATTCGGTACACGACGACAAAGGGGGAATCAGAGTACACCTACACGACCGCCTCACGGATAACGGGAATGCCTGCCGCCAAATAGTAGTTGTCCCAATTTGTCCCACAATGTCCCTCAATTTTCGTGGGGAAAGTCGCACCGGGTTGAGGTACGCTGGTGATTCACCATCCAAATATTGAAGGTCAGTGAAACCATGCCTTGGTAGAGGCGGGATTCCAAGCCGTCATGTGGCTGCAAAACGCAGACCCAACATCCTACTTAGCAAATGAACTTAGAGACCGTAGGCCGAGTCGACGGCGTTGACTACCGTTAGACACCAGTCCCCGAGCCCTACCCCTGCGCCGCCAGCCACTCCTCGTATTCGCGGAGGCCCTCTTCGTTGAAGGGGTAGTACTTGTTGAGCTCGCCGCCTTCGCGGAGTCTCATGCGGACAAAGACCTCGTGCTCGTCGCGCTCGCCGGCAATCTCGATGATCTTGGGGGCGAGCCGCGGCGGAACGACGATCGCGCCGCCGTCGTCGGCCATGATGATGTCGCCCGGACGCACGAGCACCTTGCCGCACGCGATGGGCAGGTTGATGTCCTCGGGGAAGAGGTTCATGTGTCCAGCGCCGCCTGTCGTGACGGCGGTCGACCAGACGGGCACCTGGACCTCGTTGAAGATGGCGGCGGAGTCGCGGATGCCCGTGTCGATGACGACGCCCGCGCCGCCGCGCGACTTGAAGTAGGTCATGAGCATCTCGCCGAAGGTGCCGGTCGCGAGGTCGCCGCGTCCATCTACGGCGATGACGTCGCCGGGCTGGACATAGTCGAAGATCTGCCAGAGGGCGGATCGCTTCTCGCTCTCCTCCTCCATGTGGAGGGCGCGGTCCTCGTCCGACTCGCCGGGGATCTCGTATCCGGCCATCTGGTCCTCGCGCTGGGGGACGAACCTCAGGGTCAGGGCAGGGCCGCATATCTTACTGCCGGGCACCCGTGCGATGGGGCCCTCGATGAACGTGCGGTGAACGCCGAGGCCGTCCATGGTGGAGGTCACGCTGTCTGTGTCGAGTACGCTGAGCGCCTCGATGATTTCCTTCGGTGGCCGGACGATGTCTTTGGAGGGATCGTAGCTGCTGGTCATTTACATGCTCCAGGTGGTGTTGCAGTCGAAGAGGGTGTAGGAGACGTCGGAGCAGTGCTCGATGACCTGCGGCCAGACCTCCTGGTGGATGTCGCGGGCGACCCAGTCGACGCGTTCCTGCTCAGTCCGCCAGAAGGAGACCATCTCATAGCCGAAGGGGGGCTTGCTGGCCTCAAGCGCGGCGAGGTCGTCATCGCTGAAGGGGGTGTTGAGAGTGGCGCGCAGGAAGCCGGGCTGCTGGGTCATTGCGGCTATCCAGACATCCTTAATTGCAGTTTCGAGGGCGGCCTCCTGTCCCTCCTTGGCGGTCAGGTAGACATTGAGCGAGATCATTCGTGGACTCCTTTTGGTCGGTTGTGGGATTACCGTAATGCGAAACGGGGCGTTTGGCAAGTGGGAGGGGTTGCACAACAGGGTTCACAGAGGGCACAGAGAGAGGACAAAGAGGGAGCAGGGAGTAAGTAGGGGTGGATGGGTCGTGTTAGGCGAGGGCTTTAGATGCCGGGCACCCACTGAAGCAGAACGCACACATCGAATAGGTGGCAAAGACGGCGAAACATAAGGTTGGGTGGTAGACTGGGGCGTCTCATTCCTATCTAGGAGAAGAAGATGCTCACGAAGGCCACGTTCAAGATCGTTAGCTGGGACGAGGAGCCATTTGATGAACCAGATGACGGTCCAAAGCTGACCCGGGCCCACGTGAAGAAGTCTTTCCACGGTGACCTGTCCGGCACGGGCAACCTCATGTACGTAATGACATACCTCAACAGTGGGGGAGCCTCGTTCACAGGTCTTGAGAAGGTTGTCGGTACCTTAGATGGACGGACAGGCAGCTTCGTGCTGCAACACACGGGGTCTTACGACGGAGAAAAGGCCACGGCGGAGTACAAGGTGGTTCCAGGATCGGGTACCAACGAGCTAGCCGGACTTTCGGGTACAGGCGGGGTCTCAGCAGGGGATGCTGCGGAACACGACATGACGTTGGATTACAATATATAACTCGTCGTCGGCCTACCCTACGCGCGGCCCTTATCCCCTGCTCGGCTCCGCCATCTCTGCCTTGGCTTCCTCAACCAGGGCGGCCATGTGACCGTCGAGGGCGAGGCGCTGTTCGAGGTGCCTCATCCTCGCTGGGCCTGCCGTCTCGATCATGACCTCGCCGTAAGCGCGGGGGTGCCAGAACCGAACGAGGTCGGCCAACTCGTCGCGAAGGATTTGCTCGTCCTCGTCGCGATGCCGCTGCTGGAAGCCGATGGTGAACATGCGGCGTTCAGCGCTTCCGCCGTAGGCGCAGTGCTTGATCTTGTGGTTGAAGACGAGGACATCGCCGGGTTCGCTTTCCAGCGGGACGGCGGGGACGTCCGGGCCCTGCATGGCCCACGTTTCCTCGTAGTACTGCCGCTCGGAGTGGGGCATCGCCTCCTGAACGGAGTCGCCGAAGCGGTCGCCGACGTTGTGAGTGCCGGGGAGCACGCGGAGGCAGCCGGAGTCCTTCGTCACACGGTCGAGGTAGAACGCGACCTTCAGGGAGTTGTAGGG
>JAPOPA010000317.1 GCA_026713145.1 Chloroflexota bacterium | reverse complement strand
GAATCGGGGGTTCGTCGGACACATCGCCTGGTGGGTAGAAACAGGCTGCCACAGAGCCGAAGCCGGGTTCAGCGACGGCAGCAGCGGGTTCGAGGTCCGAATCGCACAGACTTTCAATAAGCTTGATGATTTCGCGAGTGTGCGAGGGAAGAGCCGTCGTCTTGATGTTCAGCGCCGGCATTGTTTCAGGTGACCATCCGAAGTCGGAAAGGGAGCGCCAGAGGGATGAAGCCGAGCCTTCGATATCCTGCTGTGTAGATGAACCGGCATCTCTGAATATGGAGCTGAGCTCGTCTGACTGGCGGGCAAGAGTGCGGGACCTGCCACCGAGTCGAATCGCGAGATGATAGCGGTCGCTACTGTCATCCAAGTTCATTCGGGATGCGACGGCCGGGCCGAATGCGATCATGGCCAGGGGCATAACGTAGGAATTGAACACCTGCATAGAGGCGTCCATTGCATCATCTATATTGTTAAATGCGGCCAGTATAGTTCTCTCGTACATCGGGATGGGGGTAAGTTTGAAACTTGCCTCAAGTATTATGCCGAGGCTTCCGAGTCCTCCGATGTGAAGGCGGGACATGTCGTACCCACTGACGTTCTTGACGACCAGCCCGCCGCTCTTGGTTACGCTGCCATCGGGCTGGACGACCTTCATTCCGATGACCGTGTCGCGTGGGTGTCCGTAGTGCCATTTCAGCGGCCCGCTAACCGCGGCGGCGAGGGTGCCTCCGATGGTGGCGCGTTCCGGCAGCGGCGGGTCAATCGGGAGCAATTGGCCCTGCTGGGCGAGGATCTCAGAAACGAAACCGAAGGTCGCTCCGGCCTGAAAAGAGGCGGTGAGGTCGGCGTAATTGTGAGATACGACGCGGTTAAGATTGGTCGTGTCCACGACCAGACAAGGACGGGAAGGCAGATTGCCGAGACCGATACGAGTTCCTCCGCCGTACGGAATGATGCCGAGGCCGTCCTTATTGGCGGCGGCAACGACTTCACAGAGTTCCTCTTCGGAGGAAGGGGCGACAACGTCAACAGGGGCGACTCCGTCCACGCGATATTCCTTGGAATCGGCCTTGTTCATGCTTGGGGACACGGCCTAGATGTAGGCGCCGGGGCCCGCGCGCTGGATTGCGGCTGCCTGGGACACGTCGGAGCAGGATGCGCCAGTCGGGAATATCTTGCCCGGGTTGAACATGTTATTCGTTGCGAAAGACGGTCTGAGCTCTGCCATTGCCTGCATGTCGGCATCGGTAAACATCAGAGGCATGTGCTCCTGCTTCTCGAGACCTATTCCGTGCTCCCCAGATAGGACTCCGCCAACCTCCACGCACATCTCAAGTATCTCGCCGGCTATGTCGAGAGCGTTTTCGGTGTCGCCCGGCTTTCTCTCGTCGAAAAGTATCGAGGGATGGAGATTACCGTCTCCGGCGTGAAGCAGGTTGGCAATGGGGTATCCGGTTCGATCAGATATGTCGCTTATGCGGGAGAGGACTTCGACCAACCGGGTTCTGGGGACTGTGCCATCCACAAGGATGTAGTTGGGGGCAAGTCGGCCCAGGGCTCCAAGAACGCCCTTCCTGCCGGACCAGAGTCTTTCGCGCGCGGCCGGATCAGTCGCGGTCCTGATTTCCAACGGGTTGTAGGAACTGCACACTTCCTCGATGGCAGCGACCTCCTCCTCGACGGATTCGGCGAGGCCGTCAACTTCGACGAGAAGCACCGCGCCAGCGCCCGCAGGATAGCCCGCGTTGACGGCGGGTTCGACGGCGCGGATGCAAGTGTCGTCCATCATCTCAATGGCAGCGGGCACTATGCCTGCGCCGATTATGCCGGACACGGCCGCGCTCGCGTCGTCGAGTTCCTGGAATATCGCAAGCAGGGTCTTCACGGATTCCGGCTGCCTGAGAAGTCGGACGGCAATCTTGGTGACCATGGCTAGTGTGCCTTCGGAGCCGATAATGATCCCCCGAAGATCGAAGCCTGGGTACTCTCTTCCGAGTCCGCCGACCCATTCGATGCTTCCGTCGGCGTAAACGACCTCGAGGCCAAGGACGTGATTCGTGGTAACTCCGTAGGCGAGGCAGTGAGGTCCTCCGGAGTTCTCGGCCACATTACCGCCAATCGTGCAGGCACGCTGGCTGGAAGGGTCGGGCGCGTAGTAGAGGCCATACTGGGAAACGTGCTCGGTGAGGTGTAGGTTTATCACACCGGGTTCGATTATGGCGACTCGATTCTCGACATCCACTTCTAGTATGCGAGTCATCCGGGTCAGGGCGAGGACTAAGCCGCCGTGTTCTGCGACAGCGCCGCCACTGAGTCCAGTACCCGCACCCCGCGCGACAACAGGAATCTCGTGTCTGGCAGCGACTTTGACGCAGCGCGAGACTTCTTCTGCGCTGTCGGGCAATGCAACCACTGTGGGGAGAGCACGGTCAACTGAGCCATCGTATTCGAAGACGATCAGGTCTTCGGGCTTGTGGAGGACATAGTCCGATCCGACGATGGCCTGAAGTTCTTCGATTATGGCTCCGAAAACCACCATCCCACCCCCCCCTTTCATGGGGGGAATCATAGTTTATTGGGGCGGGGGTGGGGAAGTAAACTGTCAACACACCACTCGGCGCGGAGGGGGCGGGGGTT
>JAPOPA010000192.1 GCA_026713145.1 Chloroflexota bacterium | reverse complement strand
GCCCGTTCCCTGCAGCTCGCTTGCCAGGGGAGCCCCCTGCCTGCCGAATTGCGTCGACCTGCTCCGCGAGCCACCCTGGACTGAGCCGGAGGTTGACGAAGCCGGGACGCACGGCCTCCGCGCTCGCGAGGATGTCGCCCGTTGTGATCGACGACGCGATGGCCTCGGCGATGTCGAAGGGGTTGCGCCTCATGACGCGGGCCAGCTTCAGCGGCGTGGACGTGGCGAAGTGGCCGTGCTCCGGGTTCGGTGGATGCTCGACCGTGCCCTCGTCGACTTCGACGTCCGGCAGGCTGCCGTCCGCCTGCGCCGCACGCAGTGCATCGGTCAGGAGGTCACGGACCCGGTCAGTAAGAGTCATGCCGTCGGCGCTCGCCAAGGGTAATGTACGCGATGAGGCTTACAGGGCGACCAGCGGTCGGACGTGGATCGTCTCGTCCCGGTGCGGACCGGTGGAGATGATGTCGAATCCGACGCCGATAAGCTCCTGGATGCGATCGACGTATGCCTTGGCGTTTGCGGGCAGGTGCTCGTAGACATTCATGCCCGCGGTGGGCATGTCCCAGCCGGGAAGCTCTTCGTAGATCGGTATGCACCGCTCAAGCGTAGAGGCGTTTCCGGGGAAGTCCCACACGATCTCGCCGTCGAGCTCGTAGGCACGGCACACCATGATCGAGTCGAAACTGTCCAGCACGTCGAGGCGGGTAAGGATACCACCCGTGTAGCCGTTGATGCGTGCGCTGTAGCGCGCGGCGACCGAGTCGAACCAGCCGACTCGCCTGGGCCTGCCGGTAGTGGTGCCGAACTCCTTGGCGCGCTGGCGAATCTCCTCGCCGGTCTCGCCGTGCAGTTCCGTAACGAACGGGCCGCTTCCCACGCGGGTGCTGTAGGCCTTGAACACGCCTAACACGCTGTCGATCTGTCCCGGCAACAGGCCTAGCCCCGTCATCGCTCCGCCGATGGTCGGGTGCGAGGACGTGACGAACGGATAGGTGCCGTGGTCAAGGTCCAGCAGAGCGCCCTGGGCGCCCTCGATGATGAGCTGCTTGCCGGAGTTCACCGAGTCGAAGACGATGTGCTCGACCGGGCCGATGTAGTCGATGAGGTGCTCCGACCACAGCTTGCACTTGTCGAACACCTCCTCGAACGAGAGCGGCTCGACACCGTAGACCTTGGTCAGGATCGCGTTGTGGTGGTTGAGGACCTCCTCGAGACGCGGCATGAGGCCCTCGATGTCGCGCAACTCGGTTGCCCTGATGCCGATTCGGGAGGCCTTATCGGCGTAGGCCGGGCCGATGCCGCGGCCGGTCGTGCCGATGGCGTTGCGTCCCTTCGCCTGCTCGGAAATCTGGTCGAGCATGACGTGATACGGCATCACAAGGTGGGAACGCTCGCTGACGATGAGCCGCCTCTCTATGCTGATGCCGCGCGCTTCGAGTCCGGTTATCTCATCGAGGAGCACATCGGGGTCAACGACGACGCCGTTGCCGATGACGTTGAGGGTATGCGGCCAGACTACGCCCGACGGGAGGAGATGGAACTTGAACTCACCCTGCTCGGTGATGACGGTATGGCCGGCGTTGTTGCCGCCGGAGAATCGGGCGACAATGTCGCCGTCTCGGGCAAGTACATCGACGAGCTTGCCCTTTCCTTCATCGCCCCACTGGGCGCCAAGCACTGCTGTGACCGTCATCCCAGCCTCCTTCCCGCCGTTCGGGGGTCTTTTCCCCTCGGCGAGTGTTGCGAGTTTTCCCTAAAATCGTTCCACATTCCGAATGACGCGCAAAAGGGACGGAGCGCTCCGTCCCTTTGAAGAATTATAGTACAGTTGTCTTATGATTTCAATGGATGGGTGGAGGGGATGGCAATGAACGGCGGCGGCGATTCAATAGAGAAAGACCCCATAACCAACCTCCCGACCATGCCGTTCCGCAACCGGCGGGCGTTGGACGCGCAATGGATTGACGCCTTACGCGAGCATGGTATCGACCGGTTCGGAGATGGCGAGTCAGCGGACCCGCCACCCGACCTTCGCCGCGCCGTCGAGCAGTTCAACCGGGGCGAGTTCTGGGAATGCCACGAGACGCTGGAGGATGTTTGGCGCGAGTCGCCCTACCCGTTCCGGCTGTTCTACCACGCCGTGATCAAGACCTCGGTGGGGTTCCACCACCTGTCGGGGCACAACCGCCACGGGGCGAGGGTGAAGCTGCGGGACGGCGTCGAGCTTCTCGAACTGTTCCAGCCGGAGTGGATGGGCGTGAGGACCGATCTGCTCCACAGTGACGCTACGGAATGGCTGTCGTATGTGGATGTACCGAACGTAGCGTGGGCGGAGCTTGATGGGCGGGTGAAGCCTCGAATCGTGACGGCGGGGGCTCAGTAGTACCGGTTTCATAAGATTTTGGCAGCTTACTCAGCACACCCTCACCCTCACCCCCGTATCTAGTACGGGGCAGGCTCCAGCCCTCTCCCACGACGGAGGCTGTCTCATAAGTAGGTTATCTTGTTGAAAATACAGAGGTTCTAGGGGTAAGTTCGTGTT
>JAPOPA010000397.1 GCA_026713145.1 Chloroflexota bacterium | reverse complement strand
GTACTGAAACGAGAGGTCTCGGCGCTGGAACGTGAACGCAATGAGGCTGTCGCCATCATAGACTGGCGCTTCTCCACTCAGGACGCTCGCACTAAACTTCAACATATCTATCCATCACATTCAGATTGAACCGGTACTAGCCCTCTCCCAGGGTGGGAGATGCAATAGGATTGTCCTTAGGCTGGGGATCTTGCATTGGAGTACTGAGAAGACTCTTCCGCGAACGGGAGAGGGGGAGATAGTGAGGGGTTATTGTCTTGACCCTCAGGTTTGGTAGCACATAGAATGCGGCCCTGAATTGGAAGACGGTTAATGACTGGCAGAGTGCGTGTTGAAGAGTTGGTTTCGGCCGGCGGGGTCGTGGTTCGCAATAACGGGAACGGCCCGGAGGTGATCCTATGCGGCAAGTGGATGCCGCGACGGCTCTGGGCGCTTCCGAAGGGGACGCCGGAGCAGGGAGAGACGCGCGAGCAGACGGCGCTTCGCGAGGTGAACGAGGAGACGGGTCTGCAGGTGCGCACGCAGTGCTTCATCGACAGCATCCAGTACTGGTTTGTGCGGTCAAATGACGGCGTGCGCTGCCACAAGACCGTGCTCTATTATTTGATGGACTCGATTGGCGGGGACACGACGCTCCACGACAACGAATTCGACGAGGTAAGGTGGTTCTCGGTCGAGGACGCTCTCAAGACCATGAGCTACGGAAACGAGGCAGAAGTTGTTAAGAAGGGCCTTTCCATGGCTCTACGAGGATGATTCTGAGCCGGCGGAAGAGGGCGCGGTAATCCAGGTCGGCAAGAAGGTCGTCCTTCGGGAGAAGCGCCGGAGCGATATCGACGACGACTATGGCTGGCGGATCGACGAGGAGCTTTCACGGCTCGATGCGACGCGGCCGATCACGATGTCATTCGAGGCGTACCGTACCTATGCGCGTGAGGAGATGCAGTACGCGACCTCGACCTCGAAGCGGCTGGCCATCGACACGCATGACGGTATCCACATCGGCAACTGCATGTACTACGACATCAACCGTCGCCGGGGCGTGGCCGAGCTAGGCATCATGATCGGAGACCGGCGCTATTGGGGAGCCGGGTACGGCACGGACGCGGTGCGAACGCTTCTCGATCACATTTTCACGACTACAGACCTCGACTCCGTCTACCTTCACACGCTCAAGTGGAACGACCGTGCGCGGCAGTCGTTTGCCAAGGCGGGTTTCCGTGAGATTCGGGCGGTGTTCCGCAATGGGTACGACTTTGTGCGGATGGAGATCCTGCGAGACGAATGGGATGCCGCTCAGAGCGCGGATGACGTTCCCGACCGGAACGGTTCACACGGGGAGTAAGCGACCCGCCGTCACGGGGCGACACGCCGTCGCTGGCGTATAGGCATCCGTTCTCGGGAATGACGATAAGGGGTCCTGTCGTTCACTTTCATACCAATGACGGGTGACAGTATGGCGAATTCGGATAGAGAAGGTACGTGGCCATGCGCAGGGTGATCTTCGCCGATAATCTCGATGTATTGATGTCTTTGCCGGATGGGGCGACTCGCCGTCGCTGGCGTATAGGACTCCGTTCTCGGGAATGACGATAAGGGGTCCTGTCGTTCACTTTCATACCAATGACGGATGACGGTATGGCGAATTGGGATAGAGAAGGTACGTGGCCATGCGCAGGGTGATTTTCGCCGACAATCTTGATGTCTTGATGTCTTTGCCGGATGGGGGGATTGACCTGATCTACGTCGATCCTCCCTTTAATACAGGGCGTGTGCAGGAGCGGAGGTCGATCCGTACGGTGCGGGACGAGGGTGGGGACCGCGTCGGCTTCCAAGGGAACCGCTACCGGACGGTCGAGGTTGGGTCGACTGCATACACAGACAGCTTCGACGACTACCTGAGTTTTCTGGCGCCGCGATTTCGCGAGGCGAGGCGCGTGCTGAAGTCGAACGGGTCGTTCTTCCTGCATGTGGACTACCGGGAGGTCCACTACTGCAAGGTGCTGCTTGACGAGATATTCGGGCGCCCGTCGTTCATCAACGAGATCGTGTGGGCGTACGACTACGGCGCGCGGTCGAAGTCGAGATGGCCGGCGAAGCACGACAATATCCTGTGGTATGCGAAGGACCCGGAGGATTACACATTCAACTACGAGGACGTGGACAGGATTCCCTACATGGCCCCCGATCTGGTGGGGCAGGACAAGGCAGAGCGTGGGAAGACGCCGACCGACGTCTGGTGGCACACCATCGTGCCGACCAACGGGAAAGAAAAAACGGGGTACCCG
>JAPOPA010000332.1 GCA_026713145.1 Chloroflexota bacterium | reverse complement strand
TGTTTACCACGTCTAGCAGGGCCATCGAACCGGCCATTATCACCACGCCGACGAGCCCAAGCGCCATCGGCACCTCGTAGCTCACCAACATCGCCGCGCCCCGAATGGCGCCGAACAGTGCATACTTGTTACGTGAAGCCCAGCCTCCCATGATAATCGCCAGCGTGTTGATCCCCGTGACGCCGAGAACAAACAGCACGCCTACGTTGAGCTTCCCAAGGAAGCTCTGCTCCCCGAACGGGATTACCGAGAAAACCAGCAGACCTGGGAAAACGAGGACGATTGGCGCGAGGTTGAAGACTCGCTTGTCTGCCACATCGGGGATTACATCCTCTTTCACAAGGAGCTTCAGCAGGTCGGCAATCGGCTGCAGTATCCCGAACGGACCCCAGCGATTCGGTCCGTGGCGGTTCTGGAACCGCCCAAGCACCCGCCGCTCGAACCACGTGTACAGAGCCGTCGTCAAGATCGCCGCATTGATGACGATGAACGCCAACACGAGGGCGGCTATGACATATGCCACCCACTCCAATCCGTCGGGGGCGAACCCCACGACGGTGTCGTATATGTTTCCGAAACTAGTCATTGCTTCCTAGCGGTCGACCTCGCCGAGAACGACATCCGTGCTCCCGAAAATAATGATGAGGTCAGCAAGTTTCCACCCGACGAGCATGTCCCTGAGGACCGTTAAATTGATGAATGAGGGTGCGCGAATCTTACACCGATATGGCGATATCCCGCCATCGCTCACGAGGTAGAATCCAAGCTCGCCCTTAGGCCCTTCCACCGCGGCGTAGGCGTCTCCGACGGGCGGTCTGACGAAGAATGGCCCATCCGTCAGCACGGGACCCTCTTCAATCTGTTCAACGCACTGCTCGATGATCCGTATGCTTTGCCGCATCTCCTGGATGCGAACATAGTACCGGTCGTAGGTATCACCATCATAGCCAATAGGAATTTCGAACTCGACGCGGTCATATATCTCGTACGGGTCGGCCTTTCGAATGTCCCACTGCACCCCGCTCGCTCGGAGCATGGGGCCGGTTAGCGAGCCTGATACGGCCAGATCAGGTGGAACGACGCCAATTCCCCGCGTCCTGGCAAGGACGATCTCGTTCGTCGTAATCAGTCCCTCCAGCTCGTCGATGTACCTTGGCATCTCGCCAATCAACGTGTCGAGGGCAGGCCAGAACTCTTCCGGGGCGTCCTGGAGAACTCCGCCCGGACGCATGTAGCTCAACGTGATCCGAGCGCCGCACAGCATCTCGAATAGCTCCAAGATACGCTCCCGCTCCCGGAAGCAGTACATCAGGGGCGTCCCGAATGCTCCCAACTCCTGAAGCATGAACCCGGTCGCAATGAAGTGACTTGCCATGCGCTGAAGCTCGGCCGATATGACCCGCAGGTACTGGCCCCGTTCCGGAACCTCCAGCCCTGCGAGTTTCTCCACAGACCTGACGTAGGCGAGGTTGTTCGACATGCTGGATACGTAGTCGAGCCTGTCGGTTAGCGTCACGATCTGTACGTACGACCGTTCTTCGGCGAGCTTTTCGGTCCCACGGTGCAGGTACCCGAACACCGGCTCCACGTCGACGACTACCTCGCCGTCGAAGGTAACCCGCAACCGGAACACGCCGTGCGTGCTGGGGTGCTGAGGCCCCATGTTGATCGTTACCGGCTCTGTGCGTATCGCCATCGCTACCGAATGAAGTCCTTCCGAAGTGGATGACCGGGGAACCCTTCCCACAGCAGAATGCGCTTCATGTTGGGATGCCCCTCGAACATGATCCCCATCAGGTCAAAAATCTCTCGCTCCTGTAATTCCGCGCCCCGCCATAGATCGACTACAGACTGCACGGTTGGTTCGTCTCGGGAATAGAGTCGAGACTTGACGACGCAGCTGCTGTTCCGGCGCAATGAAGTGAGGTGATACACCAACTCGAAGTACTCTACGTAGTCGACCGCCGAAACGCTGTTCAGGAACTGGAAGTCCAGGTCCTCATCGTCGCGAAGAAAACGCAGCGTCTCGTGCAGTGCGTCGCTCCGCACCGACGCCTCGGAGGAATTCGATGTGACGACACTGCCGGGAACATGGAGAGCGATGCGTTTGGCGAGGTCCGTGCCGGCAACGACTCTGGTCATTACTCTCCCGCAGTCCTTCCCTTCAAGGAATAGCGCTTGATCTTGTCATGCAGCTGCATGATGCCATACAGAAGCGCGTCCGGCCTCGGCGGACAGCCGGGCACGTAGACGTCGACGGGAATGATGTGGTTCACACCCGGCACGACGCTGTACGACTCGTAGTACGGCCCGCCGCTCGTGGCGCATACCCCCATCGAGATGACCCATTTCGGCTCCGCCATCTGGTTATAGACACGCTCGATTGCGGGCGCCATCTTCCACGTGACCGTGCCAGCCACGATCATCAGGTCGGCCTGACGCGGTGACGCGCGAAACGCCTCCATCCCGAACCGGCTGATATCGAACCGGGACATCGCGCTCGCCATCATCTCAAACGCGCAGCAAGCCAGCCCGAACGACAACGGCCATACGGCAGACTTTCTCCCCCAGTTCACGAGGGCGTCAATAGACGTAACCGCCAGGTTCCGCTGCAGGTCGTCCGGCACCTCCACAAGCGGTTCTGTGAGAGGCTCGACATTGTTCGCCTTCAGGAAGTTGATGTAGGCCCCTTCCTCCCTATCCAACTCCAAAGTTGTAGAGTGAAGAGGTATCGTGTTGCCGGGCAGTTCGATATGTTCGCTGTTCATGTCCACCACTCTCTCCTACATCCTACGTTGCCTGCGGAGTTAGGCCCACTCAAGCGCCCCTTTTCGCCAGGCGTACAGCCACCCTACAACGAGGATCGCGATGAATAGGGCCATCTCAACCAATACGAACGCCCCGAACTCCCGCGAAAGGAACCCGAAGCTCGCCGCCCAGGGGAACAGGAATACGACCTCCACGTCGAACACGACGAAGAGGAGCGCGAATGAGTAGAAGCGGAAGTTGAACCGGTGCCACGTGCCCGTCAACGTCTCAAACCCGCATTCGTAGATGCTCATTTTGACGGGATCAGGCTTCCGCGGACGGATTCTAAAGAGGGAGAACATCCATGAAGCGATCAGCATACTCGCTGGCACCGCGACGGCCAAAGCGGTGAATATGGCGATCAGACCGTACTGGCGGAAGTAATCGTCGAGAACGACACCCTCTGTGCCCATGCGCGGAATATAGCATAGGGCCCTAGGTGATGCAAGTAAGTTCCCTCTCTTTGGGGCGCCGCTGTGTACCCAGAAGCACCCTTGAGTCCTCAATCCAACCTCCGCCCGAATTCATTTACGGATGGCCCCCGTCAAATCATCACGTAACGGGTAGATCGGCATCACCTTTCACATTGATACCACGCCCTCATCACTGTGGCCCATACGTTCTCCGTGGTGAAGGATGGATCGAGGCGCTCTGTTGACGGTTATAGGGCTTGGTGCTACACTCGCTCGCAAGTTGAGTCAGGGGTGGGGCGCACACGTCACTATAAACGGCGGCGCCGAGGAGAATAGGATGACGAAAGCGTTTGTACTGGTGGTCTCCCTTCTAGCGTTGACCGCACTCAGTTGCGACTTCTTGGAACCGCCTCCGACGCGCATTCCGGCTACTCCGGTCCCCACTCTTCCACCCGGAGCAGAGGTCGAAGAACTTAACATCATGAACTTCCAGCACGCCGACGCCACGGTCAAAGTTGGCACGGTCGTCATCTGGACGAATAAAGACAAGCCACTCCATACCGTCACGCACATTAGCTCCGGTGGCGAACGTTTCTTCAACAGCGAGACCATTGCCCCTGACGCGGGCTTCCGCTTCCACTTCACTGAGCCCGGAAGTTACACTTACCAGTGCCTAATACACCCGGTCAACATGAAGGGAACGATCACGGTCACGGAGTAGCACCAGGTCCCGCAGGCGTGACGGACCCTCCTCACGCTGCAGAAGACTAGGCAACGATCAGCTCGCCTCGCTGGGCTTTCTCCACCTCGTTCCGCTCACCGCGCAGCCGCTTGCACGTTTCACGGTATCGCTGGGCTAGCTCCGGGCCTTGAAGACCCATATACTCCGCCTCCAACGCTCTCGCGGCCTCAGTGGACGCCGGTTCGGGAATGTCGATAGCGGCTGTCGTTATCCGGTCGTTTCCCCAGGCGTACGCCGCGACCTCACCTCTACTGACAATCATATTCACACCCACATTCGCCTCGACGATGGGTACCCCGTTCTCACGCGCACGGGCAAGCACCGTCTCGTTCTGACCCTTCGACTTTGATCCGAACGAGGGAATCAAGATGTACTGCGCGCCGTCGAGCACAAGCGTTCTCACGATCACCGGATTCCAGCGGTCGTTGCAGATGACGAATCCGGCCCTCCCGAAAGGCGTGTCGAACGCCCGAATCGTCGAACCCACGCGGTTGAAGTTCCACGTCTCGTCAGTCCCCTCGGCAAGCTGCGTCTTGTGGTAACGGCCGAGGATTTCACCTTGCGTATCAGTGAAGATCGCCGCGTTGAACACCTCTCCGCCTATCCGCTCTGCGAACCCGAAAGCCAGGCACGTTTGCAACTCCTTCGCAAGGTCCCGGAACCTTTGGATGTACTCACCGTCGATAGGCTCCGCGATCTCTAACAGATCGTCCGCAGTCTTCCTCCCTTCGATCACATCCATGACGACGTAGCCTTCCAGCACACCCTCAGGTTGCAGAATGAGGTCAGGACCTTCCGCCGCCGCCTTACGGAAGAATCGCTCCATCGCGTCCGCGTTTCCCGGCTTGTCCCACTTGGTGGGCTTCAGGGAAATCGCCGTAACCTTAACCTGCTTGTACATTCGGTAGCTCCCCTCTTTTCCGTCGTTCTAGTCCCTGTCCTGTTCTCGCATCTGATGGAAGTACTGTATGACGTGAGCGCGATTCAGAAGGCCGACGAGCCGCTCGCCCATGAGAACGGGCGCTTGATGGATGGCGTTCTCTCCAAGAAGCGAAAGTGCGTCATCGAGCCCGTCGTCCGGTGACAGCGACTTCAGCGGAGCGGGAGTCATGGCATCGCGTACCGATCGTGCTCCCCAGAGAGCCTGAGGGACCTTCTGTACGTCGGTAATCGAGAGTATCCCCAGAACACGCTCCCCCTCGCACACGATCAGAGCTCGTACCGACCCCAGGACGAGGTGGTCGAACACGGCCTGATGGATCGTAACATTGGGCTCAACTGTAGGCGGCGCGACGTCCATCACGTCCCCGACCGTCACACCCTCCAACGCATGCGCCACTTCGTCTTGACCCCGGCTTGCGCTCGCCGCCCTGTTCAAGAACCAGCCCACCAATACCACCCATATACCCTGAAGAGCATTCCCCTGGATGACTTGGTAAACTCCGAATCCCACCAACAGCAGACCCACGACCTGGCCGCTCCGAGTCGAGATCGCCGAAGCCCGTCTGAAGCTCCCTGTCACGGCCCAGATTGCCGCCCTGAGCACCCGCCCGCCATCTAACGGAAAAGCGGGCAGCAGATTGAAGAGCCCAAGCAGCAGATTGATGATCGCGACATACTCGACCGCTGCGTAGACCGGCGACGATCCACCGCTCGCCACAACGACAACTCCGATGACCGCCGCAATGGCGAGGCTCGAAAGCGGTCCTACGACCGAGATGACGAAATCGTCAGTCGCGCGCCGGGACTCCGACGCGATGCTGCTGACTCCTCCGAGAAGAAACAGCGTGATGCCCTCGACCCGATATCCTCTTCGTATCGCCACCAGCGAATGCGCGAGCTCGTGCAGCAGCACCGAGACGAATAGCGACAGGGCACACACGAATCCGGTCAACCAATAGGTCGACGTGCTCCAGTATGGATACCGGTCCGGCAGGAACCCGGTAGCAAGGCTCCAGGTGAGAAACGCAACGATCAGAAACAGCGAGAAGTGGATATCCACCCGGATACCGAGAATCCTCCCAACCCCGATCGACGACGGCAAAGTCCAGCTCCTCACCTGTGGCTTACGTCAATCTCCGAGAGCGTATTCCGTAGGTTAGCACGCGCCGAAAAACGGCACCAGAATCCGTGTCGCCATCACTCCCGCTCGCCTTATTCGTCAAAGCTAATTTTCCTTGACACTCGCGAAGCCCTGTTGCTACCATCACTTGGAGTGTACCCGCTTGCTGCGAGCCCCTGTCGCAGCCTTTATTTTGTCCCGGAGGAATAGGTGTGACGTTTGCAAAGTCGCTTGCCTGTCGCGGATGCGGGGAACAGTATCCCATCCAACCGCTCAACGTGTGCGAATTCTGTTTCGGACCGCTTGAGATCAGCTACGACTATG
Organism: Chloroflexota bacterium; assembly: GCA_026713145.1. GTDB lineage: Bacteria > Chloroflexota > Dehalococcoidia > Lucifugimonadales > VXLM01 > VXLM01. Next base: position 4,715 of record JAPOPA010000332.1, on the reverse strand, counting down.
ACGCGATGGCACGCCACATCACACGCGAGCGCATCGAGAGCGGCCCGCCGACGATGTGGCGGTACCACGACTTCCTCCCTGTCAATGACGCCTCCGCCCTCGACATGGGCACCGGATTCACGCCTCTCATCAAGGCCGAGAACCTTGGTCGCATGCTCGGTCTCGAAAACCTCTACATTAAAAACGACGCCGTGAACCCAACCTACTCGTTCAAGGACCGTCCGGTCGGCGTGACTGCCAGCAAGGCGCTGGAATTCGAGTTCGAGACCTTCGCCTGCGTCTCCACCGGCAATCTCATGGGCTCCGTTGCGGCCCACGGGGCGAAGGCCGGACTGGACACGAAAGTCTTCTTCCCCGCCAATCTGGAGCGCAGCAAGATCGTCGGTGCGGCCATCTATGGCGCAACGCTCGTCGCCATTGACGGGACCTATGACCAGGTAAACCGGCTCGGCAGTGAGCTCGCCGACAACCACCATTGGGCCGTTGTCAATATCAACATGCGGCCGTTCTACGCCGAAGGCAGCAAGACCCTCGGCTACGAGGTGGCAGAGCAGCTTGGCTGGAAGCCGCCTCAGCACTGTGTCGTTCCCGCAGCGTCAGGCGAGCTTCATACCAAGATCTGGAAAGGTCTCCAGGAAATGCAGGACGTTGGCCTGATCGATAACGTCCGAACGCAGATGCACCTGGCCCAAGCTGAGGGATGCTCCCCTATTGTGACGGCATTCGAAAACGGCGCATCCGCCGTTCAGCCTGTCATCCCCGACACTATCGCCAAATCACTTGCCATAGGCAATCCCGCCGCCGGCATCTTCTCACTAGAGGTTCTTGAAGAGACGAACGGCACCGCCGTCGCATGCCTTGAAGAGGAGGTCGCCGAAGGCATCAAGCTTCTCGCCGAGACCGAAGGCCTGTTCACAGAGACGGCGGGCGGCGTCGTGATTTCTTCCCTGAAGCGACTCGTCAAGCAGGGCAAGATCAAGGGTGACGAGGTTACCGTGGCCTTCATTACCGGAAACGGCCTCAAGACGCCGGAGGTGGTCGAGGACGTTGTCCAGCCCATCCACACCGACGCCACCTACGAATCCATCGTCGACTCCCTAGCCGCGGCTGCCGCGTAGACGGGTGGATTGCGACGAGAGCGCTACCTTTACCATTCCCGTTTCGCCCATTACTCTATAGGCAGCAATCAACCCAAATCGGAGGACAACCGATGAGCATCGTGGTGAGGATCCCAACGCCCCTCCGCCGCCTGACGGACGGCCAGGACAAGGTCGATGTAGACAGCGACAGTCTTGGCGGCGTCATCGACGCAATGAATGAGCAATACCCCGGCATCCGCGAACGGATCTGCGACGACCAAGGGCAGCTGCGAAACTTCGTGAACGTCTACATCAATGGCGAAGACGTTCGCTTCCTGCAGGGTCTTGAGACCGCCACAACCGATGGCGACGAAGTCAGCGTCGTCCCCGCGGTCGCGGGCGGCTGCTGAGGTCACACCGATGCCAAAGTCCGTCCGCTACTTCCACTACCGGCGCTGAAGCGACTGCAGCAAGGTGAAAGCGTGGCTTTCACGAACTGACGCGAAGGTAGAATCACGCGACTTTTTCTCTGACCCATTCTCCGAGCACGAGCTGAGAGAACTGCTCGGCGATCGCCCCCCGTCCGACTACTTCTCATGGAACAGCCCGTCTCGCCGGAAACTCGGCATCGACCGCGACGAGACCTCCGAAGACGAGCTTGTGGCCCTCATGTTGCAGGAACCTCGCCTCATACGCCGTCCTTTAGTAGAGATAGACGGCGAGCTCCAACCCCCAATCAGCGGCTCCGCGAAGATCCAACAGGCTTTGGCAGAGGCTCTATAGTAAAGTCTGTAATGGGGCCTTCACACCCCAAGCGGCCACACCAGCGCGATAAGTGGAACGGCAACTACCACGACCACGACCTTCAAGGGAAGCCCCAGTCGCCAGTAATCACCAAAGCGGTACCCGCCGGGTCCCAGCACCATCGTATTCGACTGGTGCCCAATCGGCGTGAGGAACGCGGCGGAAGCTCCAACGGCAACCCCCATCAGGAAGGGGTCGGACGACGCGCCAAGCTCAGCGGCCACAGTCACTGCTATCGGCGCAGTCAAGATTGCCGCCGCGGCATTGCTTATCACATCCGACAGCAGCGACGTAACCACGATGAGCGTCGCCAGGACAACCAAAGGAGACACTCCCTCAGTCAGGCTCGTCAGGCCGTCCGATATGAGCTCCGCCCCACCTGTCGTCTCGAACGCCCTTCCAATGGGAATCATCGCGGCCAGCAGCACGAGCACCGGCCACGCGACGCTCTCGTATGCTTCCCGAAGACTCAGTAGTCCAAAGATGACCATTCCCATTGCCGCCCCAACGAAGGCGACCTGAAGTGTTACCAGTCCAGTCGTGGCAAGTGCAATTGCCACGGCGAGAATCGCAAATGCCGACAGCGCCTGCCACCATGGGCGAACGCCCACCACCCTCTCGGAAATCGCGATGCATCCAAGGGCGTCCAGGGCCTCGCCTACTGAGGACTGGTTCCCATGAAGAAGCAGGATATCCCCGGCGAGCAGACGTATATTGCCTGACGAACCCGGCACACGCTCCCCCTGCCGGTTCACGCCCAGCAGGCTGACATCGAACCTCGTATGCAGCCCCAGCGTTCGAGCCGTTCGATGCTCCGCCAGGGAATCCGCCATCACCACAGCCTCCACAACCTTGACGCCGCGGGCTCGGAGAAGACTCACCATGTCTTCATGAACGTCCCGTCCCTCCACGGGTTCCAGTCCGGTCGATTCCATCAACTCGTCCAGGTCGACCGGTTCCGCCTCAACTATCAGTATGTCCTTTGCGTCCAATATCTCCGTTTGCGAAGGCGCGGAATACCGCTTCTCGTTTCGCACAAGTCCGATGACGTGGATGTCCTCGCCCATGTCCCCAATGACATCTTCGATCCGGAGCCCCGAGAGTTTCTGAGGCACTTCCAATTCATACGTATGCTGCTCCACTTCGAAGCCGCCAACGCCGATCCTCGCTCCACGACGCTGGGGAACCAGTCGCCAACCTATCAATGTAAGGAATGCTACCCCGCTTACCGCGACGCCCAGTCCCACCGGAGTAAAATCGAACATTTGGAACGATGCCCCGCTGGCCTCTGCACGAAACGTCGCGACAATGATGTTCGTCGGTGTGCCTATCAGGGTCACCATTCCGCCCAGCAGGGAAGCGAACGCCAGCGGCATCAAAACGATCGAAGGCGACTTGCGAGACCACCTGGCCAGCTGAATCGAAACGGGCATCATCAAGGACAGCGCGGCAACATTGTTGATGACCATCGACAGCATTGCGGAAAGCGCCGTCAGAGAGCCTACCTGTGCCACGGCGTTCTTTCCGGTCCTCGCCAGCAGCCGCACGAGCACCGACAACGCACCCGACCGTTGTATGCCCCGGCTTACGACCAGTACCGCCCCCACCGTAACAACCGCCGGATGGCCCAGGCCCGAAAACGCCTCCGTGCCGGGAATGATCCCGACCACCGTCAGCGTCAGCAGCGCGAGCAGTGCCACGATGTCATAGTGAATACGGCCTTGAATGAACAGACCTAGAGTCAGGGCAAGGACTACGAGAAATACGACCTGGTCATTCATGTGAAGGTTCGCCAAGCCTTTGGAAATAAGCCCACTGCGCCGTCACCACCCACCCCACCGCCAAGTCAGTGCAGCGGTCACTGCATGATATAATCTCGCCCAAACGCAAGCAACACAGTTTCTCAGAGGCTCCCCCACATGAACCTACAAGGTAAAACAGCCCTGGTAACGGGTGGCAGCGGCGTTCTCGGAGGACGCATTTGCATCGCCCTGGCCGACGCGGGAGTCAACCTCGCCATCGGGTACGCCAAGAACCCCGACAAGGCTGCCGCAGTTGCAGAGGAGATGCGTGCCAAGGGCGTCCGCGCGATCCCTGTCGCCTGCGACGTAACCGACCTTGAACAAGTGAGGTCCGCCATAGCCGCTACGGTCAAAGAGTTCGGGGGAGTCCATATCCTCGTGAACGACGGTGCGTTCAACAAGGCCGTCGACTTCACGGACATCGACGGTCTCACCTACGAACTGTGGGACAAGATCATCGACATAAACCTCTCCGGCCCCATGCGCACGATCAAAGAGGTCGTTGAGCCAATGCGCGCATCCGGCGGAGGCAGAATCGTCAACATTTCCTCCGTAGCTGGTCTGGGTCCAAACGGCTCGTCCATCGCATACGCCGTCTCCAAGGCGGGACTAAATCACCTCACCAAGTGCATGGCCCGCGGCCTCGCGCCCGACATCCTCGTCAACTGCGTCGCGCCCGGCTACCTGGAAGGCACCCTCATGTCGTCCAACCTCACCCCTGAGCACCGCAAGACAGCTGTCGCCGGCGCGATATTGCAGAAGGCTGCAGACAAGGACGACATCGCCCGCCAGGTCGTCGAATTCTGCCGCTCCGACACGACCACCGGCCAGACCCTGGTGATTGATTCGGGGCGGGTATTTCACTAGCCAGCCTTGCCCCTCAGCGAGGGTGAAGCGAGCTTGCTTCACGGTGAGCGTGATATGATATCGACACCTCCGAGGACTCATGCAATGGCTCTAGACTACACCGAGATTATCACCATCGAGCCGGGCAAGCGTTCAGGCAAGCCTTGCATTCGTGGCCTCCGCA
>JAPOPA010000396.1 GCA_026713145.1 Chloroflexota bacterium | reverse complement strand
GGCCGGGTCCCACGAGAGCATCGTAGCGGGACATGACGGAGTCCACATCGCGGGCGATCATCTTGCGTATGCGCATTGCCCGGAGGTAGTCGGTGGCAAGCGTCGCGCTCCGGGCGTAGATTCCGTAGCGGTCTTCAGGCGCGGTAAGCTCGGACGACTTTCCGCTCCCGGTGAATTCGGAGTATATCGTGGCCGACTCTCCCATGAAGATCGCCGTGATCACGGCCCAGTATGGATAGTCGGGGAGTTCAACCTCCTCGATGTCTGCGATGCGCTCCAGCCTGGACAGCGCGGCCTCGAAGTTCCGTCTCATGGGAGGGTCCGCCTCCTCAATCGCTCCGGCTGGCACCGCGAGCTTGTAGCGACGGTCAACTGCTTCGGGGGAGTATGAGAAGGGGCGGTCGGTGGCCGCGAGGTCGTTTGAGTCGGGGCCTGCGATGGCCTCTACTACCAGCCCGCAGTCGTCGGCGGTCAGGCACATGGGCCCCGGCTTGTCGAGCGTCCATGAAAGAGGCATCCCGCCCGCCCGGCTAACCAAACCATAGGTCGGTCTCAGTCCTGCGATTCCGCAGTTGGATGAGGGCGTGAGTATCGATCCCCACGTTTCGGACCCAATGGCGAAAGGAGCAAGGCCGGCGCTGACGGCGGAGCCCGAGCCGCTGGACGAACCGCCCGCCCATGTCGTCCCGCCCCAGGGATTGATACCCGGCCCGGTGAAGGTCGCGTTGGGCTGCTTGTATTGAATGCCGCCCGCGATCTCAACGAGGGCCAGCTTGCCGAGCAGCACCGCTCCGGCCTCGTTGAGCTTTCGCGCGACTGCCGAGTCGTGGTCGAAGACCTGGTCCTTGAACGGCGTCGCGCCCCACGAGGTGGGAGCGCCTACCGCCGCGAAGAGGTCCTTGAGACCGTAGGGGATGCCGTGCAATGGGCCTCGATACGAGCCGGAGGCGATCTCCTGCTCGGCGAGTTTCGCCTCTTCCATAGCGCGGTCGGGCATGAGGGTGACGAGGGCGTTGTAGCGCGGGCCGATGCGCTCCAGCCGTTCGAGGAACACTTCCGTCAGCTCGACGGGGGAGACTTGCCTCTCACGTACAAGTCCGGCTAGCTGGCGTACCGGCTTGTATACGATTTCGGATGCATTCATCGGCTAGTCCTCGCCCCGATACGGCGTGAAGAGCGGGAAGGGCTCGTCGTCGAATCCAAGCTCGACGGCGCGGAGGGCGTCGGCTACCTCGACCAGTTCCTCGCGCACACCCTCGCGGATCTCAGTCCACTGATCCTCGGTCAACAGGTCGCCGTACCAGTGCTTGAGCATGGCAAGCCGGAGGTCGATCTCGGCCTCGTCGGTTTCTGCGTCACTCAAAATTGCTGTACCTAGGTAGGGGGTTCTTGGCAGACATTCTATATTGTCGGCATTAGTTGGTCGCTTCCTTGAAGAGGTCGCGCACTTTGGGCTTGACGATCTTGCCCATGGCGTTGCGGGGTAGATCATTTACAAAAATCACTCGCTGGGGTGCCTTGTAGGGCGCCAGCCGTCCTTTCGCCCACTCGCGGAGGGCGTCCCTGTCCAGCCCGCTCCCGTTTCGCGTGATGACCGCTGCGGATACTGCCTTGCCCCAGAACGGGTCCTTGACGCCCACGACGGCGCAGGAGTCGATCTCCGGGTGCATCAGCAACTCGCGCTGGACCTCGAGTGCGGAGACGTTCTCGCCGCCGGATATGATGAGGTCCTGCGATGCGCGGCCCCAGATGCGGTACATGCCGTCTTCGTTCACCGACGCGATGTCGCCGGTGAAGAACCATCCGTCGTCGGTGAAGGCCTCGCGTGTGGCGTCAGGCTTGCGCCAGTACTCCTGAAATACGCCGGAGCCTCTCACCTGCAGCTCGCCGGGGCTGTTCGGGCCAACAACACTTTCCCCGTAGCGGCGTTCACCCGTCTCCTCAAACAGGGCGAGATCGAGGTCGGCCAGTCTTACCTCGACGCCCGGCAGCGGAGCGCCGACGTGACCGGGGATGCGGTCGCCGTGCAGCGGATTCGACAATGCCATGCCGATCTCCGTCATGCCATAGCGCTCGAGAAGCCCGTGTCCCGATATCTCCTGCCATCGCTCGAACGTGTCGACGGGCAGGGCATCGGAGCCGGAGACCATCAGGCGCATGTTCGAGCACGCCGCCGATGCCTCCATCTGCCATTCGCGGGATCCTGATTCCCATGCCGCGATGAGGGCCTTGTACACCGTCGGAACGGTCATGTACAGGGTGAGTTCGCGGTCGCTGATGCGTGACCAGAGCCGTTCGGCATCGAACCGTGGGAGAAGCTCGCACGTGGCGCCGACCCACAGGGCACACGACAAGGCGTTAATGATGCCGTGCACGTGGTGAAGCGGCAGATGGTTGAGGATGCGGTCGTCGGAAGACCAGCCCCACGCCTCAACGAGGCTCACAACCTGCGCCTCGACGTTCCGGTGCGTCGCGACCACTCCCTTTGGGTCGGACGTGGTGCCGCTCGTGTAGAGGATCATCGCGGCCCGTTCGGGGTCGACATCCGGCAAGGAAGCCGTCCGGTCGCCACCGAGTAACTCGGTCGTTATGAAAAAGCGAGTATCTCCCTCCTCGGCGAGAGGACGGAGTGTATTGGCAAAGTCGGGATGGGTGATGAGGGCGGCGGGCTCGGTGTCGTCGATCTTGTACCGAATCTCGCGCTCCGTCTCCGAGAGCGCAAGCGGCACGGCGACGCCGCCCGCACGCCAAATAGCCCACTGCATGGCGACGTACTGGAACCCACCGGGCACCAAAAACACGACCCTCGCGCCGTCGAGGTCATCGGCGCCGCCCAGCAGTTCCGACGCGCCCCGCTCCGACGCCGCGAGCAGGTCGCCGTAGGTGAACGTCCCTTCAGTCGCGACGATCGCCCGTCGCGTGGTGAAGGCCCCGGCTCGCTCGACGATGGGAATGGACATGGTGAAGGTGCATTGTATCAAAGCGTTCGCGCGAGAACCGAGTTGGGGGTACAATCAATTGAGGCGTCAGTGTTCTACGTCTGTTGACCGCGAGAGGGAGGTGCGATGACAAAAGAAAACTTGTACAACGTCCGTATACGGTTCAAGGACAGGCTTGACCCGACGGAGTTCAGATACAAACTAACTCTTGACTACCTCGAACGGGTTGTCGTATCTCCGTATCGGAACCGGGAGCATATAGTGCTCGATGGGAGGATAATAGCTCCTGATGACATATGGAGCATAAACATCAAAAGAACAAAGGTGCCTACTTCAAACCCATCACTGTTGCATCGTATCCAGTATGTATTGAAGGCTATGTCTTATTCGAACCCATCACATGCCTTTGAAGATGAAGGCATGGACGTTACAGACGAGTTCATAGCGGGGCCCTCAGGCTCAAGGTTGGTTGAATCAGGCGAAAACGTGAGTCGACCTGTTCCGGCGGCAGACACTCGAAGAGTATTCGTCGTTCATGGTAGAAACTCGGCTGCTAGGGATGCTTTGTTTGTATTCATTAGGGCGATTGGTCTTCAACCCCTTGAATGGTCGGAAGCTGTTCAGGCCACGGGCAAGCCCTTGCCCTATATAGGAGAGATTTTGGACGTGGCCTTCTCGACGGCACATGCTGTGGTAGTTCTCCATACACCTGACGATGAAGCAAGACTCCAAGAGCATCTATGGGGTGACGACGAGCCTCCGTATGAGATTGAGCTGACTGGGCAGGCAAGACCAAACGTTCTGTTTGAAGCAGGAATGGCTATGGGCCGCTCGGAAGACCGAACGGTTCTTGTGGAGCTTGGCACATTGCGTCCATTCAGTGACGTTGCGGGCCGTCACACAATTCGACTTGACGGTAGTTCCAAACGGCGGCAAGAGTTAGCTCAACGGTTAGAGGCGGCGGGTTGTCCTGTGAACTTGGAAGGGACTGACTGGCACACGGCTGGCGACTTCGAGTCTGCCCTGCAAGAGTCTATTCAATCATCCTCCAACCATACATCAATAGCAGATTCGGAAGTGTCCGTTGCCGCGACCTCAGGAATCTCGGATGAGGCTATCGTGCTATTGAAGGAAGCGGCGAAAGACAGTGATGGGGCGATAGGTACAGCACGCACATTCGGGGGTATGAGCATTCAAACTCACGGTAAGGAATTCGGCGAGAGTGGCAACGCGCGCCTAGAAGCAATGTGGAAAGGCGCCCTTTCTGAACTCGTTGACTCTGGGTTTGTGAATGACGAGACAGGCAAAGGTCAGGTTTTCCGAGTGACGCGTGAGGGGTTTGAGGCCGCAGACTCAATTAAAAGCAAGTAGTCACCGATGACCTCCCCACACCCCCTAGCCACCAAGCTCCGCAACGCACGGGAGCACCTGTCGTCGGAGGAGATCGATGGGTGGCTGCTGTATGACTATAGGGGGATGAACCCCATCTTTGCGGATACGGTTGGGGCGATTGCGAATGTGACGCGGCCGTGCTGGCTGTGGGTGCCCGTCTCTGGTAGTCCGAGGTTGCTGGTGTCGTATGTTGATCAGGGGCGTTTCGGTCATTTGGACATCGAGACGGTGCTGTGGGTGAGCCGGATGCAGATGCGGGACCGGTTGCGCGACCTGTTGCGTGGGGCGCGGGCCGTCGCCATGGAGTACTCGCCCGAGGGGGCGCTTCCGCGGGTGTCGTGGGTGGACGCGGGCACGGTCGAGATGGTGAGGGGACTGGGAGTGGAGGTGGTCTCTTCGGCGGACACCGTGCAGTACGCCACGCAGCGATGGAGCGCGGCGGACCTGGTCTCCCACAGGGAAGCAGCGGGCAGGCTGGATACCATCGTTCAAGACGCCTTCCGGTATATCGGCGAGCGGCTCAACTTGGGCCCAACCGAGTACGACGTGGCGGAGTTCATCCGGTCGCGATTCCGGGACGAGGGGATGGAAGCGCCGGACGGCCCGGTCGTCGCGGTGAACGAGCACGGGGCCGACCCGCATTTCGACCCGACTCCGGAGAACTCGCACGTCATCGCACAGGGCGACTGGGTGCTGATTGACCTGTGGGCGCGGATGGAGGGTGATGAAAACATGTACGCCGACATCACTTGGACGGGGTATGTTGGGGATGCCGTCCCGTCGGAGCATCGGGAGGTGTTCGAGGTCGTCGTCGGCGCCCGTGACGCGGCGGTGGCCGCGATCGCCGGGCACTTCGAGCAGGTTCGCAGACCGCAGGGCTGGGAGATCGACAAGGTTGCTCGCGACCACGTGGCCGACGCCGGATACGGGGAGCGGTTCAGTCACCGGCTGGGGCACAGTATCGGGCGCGAGGTGCACGGCAACGCCGTCAATCTCGACAGCTGGGAGACCCACGACACGCGGAGGCTCATGCCGGGAATAGCCACGTCGGTCGAGCCGGGCATCTACCTGCCGGGCAGGTTCGGCGTCCGTTCGGAGATCGACGTGTACATCTCGGAGGACGGGCCGGTCGTGACGACTGCGATTCAGCGCGAGCCGGTCATGATCGGTCGTTAGCGGACTCGGCAGCTTCCTCCAAGGAGCCGGGAGCAGGAGCGCGGTAGCGGACGAGCACTGCCAGCGCCACGAGCGTGAGGACTCCTCCGAAGACGAATGCGGCGTGGATGCCGTAGGCGTCGGATATCGCGCCCGCGACGGCTGGAGAGAAGATCCCCAGCAGGCCCGCGCCGTACATGAATGAAGTGACGGTGGACTGCGCCTCTCCCTTTGAAGTGTCGATAGCCGCCGCAATGAAGATGTGGTGCAGCGAGAACTTGAAGGCGCCCTTCGCCAGTATGATGATGACCACCTGGATGATGGGATCAGCCACACTGAGCAGCAGGGAGAGGACTCCGAGGCTGGCGGTGGCCGTTACGAGCACGGCTTTTCTTCCCACACGGTCGGAGAGGAAGCCCATGACCGGCTGGGAGATAAGCCCGACCACCTGCGCTCCGGAGAACACCAGCGCGATGTTGCGGTCGGAGAACTCGAGAGTCTCCTTGAGGTAGACGGGGAGGAAGCCCTCGACGGCGCTCTCGCCGACTCCGCGGATGGCGGTCGAGGCGACGAGGAGCATGAGCATCGGGTTGCGGAGGAGGGCGCCCATGGAGACGAAGTACTCTTTCCGCGATGCCGCCTGGGACTTCATGCGGGGGAGTGAGCGCAGGACGATCCAGAGGGTGAACCCGATGAGTATGGCCGGGAAGAAGCTGAGTTTGAGGATGTCGCGCCACATCAGGAAGCCGAGGACTGCAGCGACGATCAGGGGGCCGAGGACCTCGCCGGACATTCCGCCCATGCCGTGGAGGGAGACGGCGAAACCACGCCGGTCGGGGAACCGCCGGGACAGCTCTCCGATTGCGAAGGGGTGGAACATTGCGGGCGCGCCGCCGATGAGCAGCATGGAGGCCAGGAGTATCCAGTAGTTGTTCACGAATCCGACGACGAGCTGCGAGAAGCCGATGAGCACCATGGTCAGGCCGAGGAAGATGGCGGTCCGGCCGGTGAAGCGGTCGCCGAGGTAGCCTCCGAGCATCGTGGCGAGCCACCACGCGAGGGCCTGCGCCGACCCCAGCCAGCCAAACCGGGCGAAGCTGAGGCCGAGTTCGACCTTGATTTCGGGGAGGATGAGCTTAGAAAAGCCGGAGTTGTACAGGTGCTTCATCATGTGACCGACCATGATGGCTGCAGCCATGTAGGCGCGACCGCGCGTGATGTCCTGCTTGGTTTCCTCGGGGTTCATGGACGGGTCGGTGGAAGGCTCCTGAGAAGGCGCGTGCATTATACGTCAGGAATGGGCGGACGTCACGGGTTCTGGGTGCTTGGTGCTGGGTGCTTGGTGCTGGTGTGAGAGAGGAGAAGGGGCCGCGTTGCTAGGGGCGGGCGCTTGTGCTTCAATGTCTGCCGCCGGATTGGGCGCTCACTACACACTACGCACTACTTTCTTCCCCAATGGAGTTTCACGTGAACATCGATGAGATTCGAAGCCGGATTCCCGGACTGAGGCACTGCAGTTACCTGAACATGAGTTACGGACCGAAGCCGACGCCGGTGACGGACGAGGTCGTGCGGATGGCGCGGTATATCGAGGAGCGCGGCATGCTGGCGAAGGAGGTGATGGAGGAGATCGAGCGGGTGTACGAGGGGGCGCGGGTCGACGTGGCGCGGCTGCTGGGGGCATCGACCGACGAGATCGCGCTGACGCGGCACGTGTCCGAGGGAATCAACATAGTCGCGACCGGCATCGACTGGGAGCCGGGGGACGAGGTGATCGTGACCGACGAGGAGCATCCGGCAGGGTCGCTGCCGTGGATGAATCTCGCTAAGAGGCGGGGGGTCGTGGTGCGGCAGCTTCCGCTTGCGCCGTACGAGACGGAGGGGATCGTGGAGCGGCTGGACGAGCTGATCACGCCGCGCACGAAGCTGCTGTGCCTGAGCCACGTCTCCACGCGGACGGGGTTCGTGCTGCCGTCACGCGAAGTGGCGGACGCGGCGCACAGGCATGGCGTGCCCGTGCTGCTGGACGGGGCGCACGCGGTGGGGCTCATACCGGTCGACGTGAAGGCGCTGGGGTGCGATTTCTACTCAGGGTGCGGGCACAAGTGGCTGCTGGCGCCGCAGGGGACGGGGTTCCTGTACGTCGACGCGGACAGGCTGGACGACCTGGAGATCACGTGGATCGGGGCGAGCAGCGCCGAGACATGGGACCAGGACACCTATGAGTTCGAGCCTCTCACGACGGCGGCGAAGTTCGAGTTCGGGACGAGGGACAAGGCGGTATTCGGCTCGCTGTCGACGGCGATTGGGATGGCGGAGGAGGTTGGCATCGAGAACATCGCGAGGCGCAGCTGGGAGTTGGCGGACCATCTTCGCCGGCGACTGACGGACGTGCCCGGCTTCACGCTGAGGACGCCGATGGACCCCGTCCGCAGCACGGGGATTTCGACCTTCGGCGTTGGCATAGACGGACGCGATCTCACGGACCGACTGTGGGAGGAGCACCGCATCCTCGTGAGCGGCAGGGACGATGAGCTACGGGTGTCGATACCCTATTTCGTCCTGGAAGAGGAGGTCGACAATCTTGTCGACGTGCTGTCGGAACTCGCCGTTCGGGCTTAAGGGGAACTCGCCATTCGGGCCTAAGGGGAACTCGCCGTTCGGGCGGAAGGGGAACTCGCCGTTCGGGCGGAAGTCGCCGTTCAGGCGTAAGGGGGACGGAGAGTGGTGGAGAGAGTGTTGCCCTCACCCTAGCCCTCTCCCAGGACGGGAGAGGGGATAAGAGGTCTCACCGCTGAGGGGGCGGAGGGCGCAGAGAGTTGGAGATAGGTGAAAGGGGTGCGACCGGCACGGGGTCGCTACAGGGCGGGAGTTTTCGAGGATTTGTTGCATAGCGTTGCATTTTGTTGCATTTTGCTCATTATGGTCAAGTTATGGTGGTCATGCCGTGGTGGGTGCGGGTGAGGAGACGGCGGGCGGGCCGACGGTCTTCCGGCAGGCTTCCACCTGCTAGAGCCTTCGAATTTGAGGGACATTTCGGGACATTTCGGGACATTCTGGGACATTTGGCCTCTTTCGCTCTTTGATGGGAGCGGAGGTATTCCGGTTGACTGAACGCTTGGCTTCCGGTGGGTTGCCATCTCCTAGAGCCTTCGAATTTGAGGGACATTGCGGGACATTTTGAGACATTTGCCCTCTTTCGCTCTTTGATGGGAGCGGAGGTCTTTCGGTTGACTGTATTGGTCGCATGTATACATGATGGCACGGATGTTCTGGTGTGTCAAGTGGGGGGATCTGACCCTCACCCCCGTATCAAGTACGGGGCTGGCCTCTCGCCCCCGTATCGGGGTACGGGGCAAGCTCTCTCCCAGGACGGGAGAGGGGATAAAGCGCCTAGTCGGTTTGTGGGGAAGCGGGGTACAATGCGGCGCAATTGGGGAGGGTCGTCTACGTGCAGGGCCAGCTGTTCACCGAGTACTTCTTGGAAGAGGGTATACGTGCGACTCCGGAGTGGTCGGCGTCCGTGGCGGCGCGACAGGAGTTCGAGTCGTTCCGGGAGGCCGTTCGACAGAAGTACGATGCCCTGAGACTTGCCTCCGATCCGAGAGAGGCGTTCACGGAGCAGGAGTTGATCCGTCCGGTGACGATGTGGGCACGTCTAATCTGAAAGAACGAGACGTATATCGCCGGATACCAATTACCTAACTAGATCCTTGGCGATTGCGAGGGTCCCGCCAATCAAGGCCACGAACGGACCGCCGATTATTCCATACGCACTTGAGGGAGTATCGAAAATCGCAACCACGGCGAAGATTAGGAATAGGATGCCGTAAGCAATTCCCATCAACGCCAGGACGTTCTTTCGCAACGGGATGCCGTTCTTGGTCTGAGTTTCCTCGTCAGCTTCTTCATGATTTCGGGGCATGTCGCCACCTCCTACGATTAGATTAGGAAGCGGCCTCACACTTGACGCACCCGGCAAGTGTCGGTATCCTGAGGAGTGTCTGACTCGCTCGGTGATACCGAGTTTCGGCCCTGATGCTAAAGCGTTGGGGCCGCTTTCAGTTACTCTACCACTCCACTTGATCTTTTTGCAAGAAAAGTGCATCATACCTTAAGAGACTTAACCTTTTAGGGTAGGGTGCATAAATGACGCAAGAACTTCAAACAACAGCAACTGCAAGCCTCAGAGTCGCCTTGGAAGCCATCAGGGCTGCCATTCAGGACGCATGGGCCGATACTTGTGTTCAGATGGACGAGTATAAGTTCCAACCAGCTGTGGTCCATACTGCCTTTGGCCAGTACTTGGCGCACAATGTCCTGAATAAGGTATTCCAAATCGAAACCGCCGGAATGGTTTCCCAGTTCGTGCCAAACCGACGAGGTAGTGCATTCCACGTGAAAGTTGTGATTGAGGATAGGCTATTCCTGACAATCTCTGCGGTTGAGAACCCCGAATCTCCACCTAGACCGGCGCGATTTCGGAACGATTATGCCGAAGGGCTACAGAGCTGGTTCGAGGTTACGGCTCAGGACGAGTTTAGGCTTGCCATTCCAACGAAATCGACAGCTGAATATATTCAGATACTTCATGGACCCAGCGGGCTGAGAGGCCAGAAGCGTCAGGAGCTGGGGTTCATATATGTAGCTTTCCCTCACTGGGGTGGCGGGAACCGCCGTCCTTCCATACCCCTGGATTCCTACATAGCCGAATGGTCTTTGGGGGATCCAACTGAAATAGAGTACATTAGTGAGGAAGAGGGTTTAGGGGTGACACTCAAGAAGGAGGCGCTGAATGCCGACAAGTAGCCCGGGATTTGTAGGCAGTAGGCTCAGGGAGGCTAGAGAGGTTCGCCAGCTAACCGCGGTATCCTTAGCGGAAATGGTCGACGTCACGCCTGCCACAGTATCGGCATACGAAAATGGACATTGGACACCTAGCCCTGAAGTCCTAGCCAAGATCACTGAGACACTTAATTTCAGGACAGAATTCTTCTTTCGGCCCGGAATTCGCCTTGAAGATACTCGGCAGACCATCTTTGAGCGATCCAAGTCTTCCACTACTAAATCAACAAGAAGGCGAGCCCAGCATCAGAGAACTTGGCTACGTGAGATTCTTCAATATCTGGATCAGTTTGTCACATTACCAGCGCCGAACTTCCCACCCGACGGCCTTGACTGGTCTAGGCTAGAAGATGAGGCCATTGAAGAGTCCGCTAGGCGCACGAGGCGCCATTGGAATCTAGGCGACGGGCCGATAAGTAACGTCACATTGTTAGCAGAGAAAAACGGAATCATTGTGACGATGGTTCCTATGAACGCTAGGGATCTCAGTGCCTTTTCTACACTAGATCATGATGACCAGCGGCCATACATAGTGCTAGGGACTGACATTCCATCCCCTTTCAGAACAAGGTTCAACGTCTGCCACGAACTCGGCCACTTGGTTTTGCATAGAACAGTTACGCCGCTAGAGTTCCAAGACCAGAGATATTTCAAAATGATTGAGTCCCAGGCGGATCGGTTCGCTGCGGCCTTGCTGACGCCCGCTTCCACTTTCTCGCCTGACATAACTGCCCCGACCCTTGATGTGTTCCGTACTCTGAAGCCAAGGTGGAGGACCTCGATCAAAATGATGGTTTACCGAGCACAGGAGTTAAACATCATTGATCGGGAAGAGGCTAGGCGCCTATACATAAATTACAACCGACGGGGCTGGAACCGGGGGGAGCCCTTGGATCGAGAAACGGAAGTGGAAAAGCCTCGCCTAGTTCGGCGAGTGTTCGAGGCAATCATCGACAACGATGTACTGGAACGATCGCAAATCGTAGCTGCCCTGCCTTTCAATCGAGAGGATATCGAACAGTTGGCGAACCTTCCCCATGGGTATCTCGACGAAGAATCTGCATATAACCAAGCCATCAGGGACTTGGAAGGCTTGTTCCAATAGCGCCAGTTAAGTCTCTTCGTAGACGCGTGCTGGACTGGAAGACGCTGAATCAGTTTCTTTCGGTTCTTGATTCCACGCTAGATTATCAACTGGCGATGTCCTGAATGATCGCGTACGCCCCCTCAGAGTCCGTGAATTGGGGGCAGAGGACGAGGCGTCGCGTCTGGGGTGGTTGACCGTATGGCGCGTTCTTTGCGCTTGTCCCGATTGGGCTATTTCGCGTCGGCTGCGGTTACCCGGTCGAAGAGTTCGGCCATCTGTCGGGCAGGGGTGGCTGTAAGCAGCGTTACGAGCACTGCCGTGGGCGTGGCGATCAGGAAGCCGGGCGTTGCAGGATGGATGTTCCACCAGCCGGTTTAGGTGTCCTTCAAGATTTCCCACAGGCCTGAGAGCGCGTCGAGCGGCGGCGTTGAGCCGGGATCGAGGGGGAGATACCACCACAGCGTGGCGACCACGGTGCCCACCAAGATCGCCGTCAACGCGCCCCAGAAGTTGAACCGTCGCCAGTACAGGGCAAGGACTATGGCAGGGCCGAAGGCGGCGCCCATGCCTCCCCATGCCAGGGACACGAGGCTGAACACCG
This sequence comes from Chloroflexota bacterium, assembly GCA_026713145.1. Taxonomy (GTDB): domain Bacteria; phylum Chloroflexota; class Dehalococcoidia; order Lucifugimonadales; family VXLM01; genus VXLM01. The sequence continues at coordinate 20,737 of JAPOPA010000396.1, read as the reverse complement.
AGTCCGGTTGGTAGATGGACACGATGGCTGAAATCACTCCAACCAAGAGCAGCATCCCGCGACCCAGCCAGACGCGGGAACCCGTATCGATGGAGTAGGCAAACCGCTTAATGAAGGGCATGTCGTCCGTGGCGACGGCAGACGCCAGCAGGAGCTGCGAGTCGGCAGTACTCATCACGGCTGCGATGACCGCGGTGAGCAGCAGGCCCGCGACGAGGGGGTGGAAGAATGTGGTGGAGGTAATCAGGTACACGCGTTCCGGGTCTGCCATCACGACTTCGAGCAGACCCCGCTCCGTCAGAGCCGGCACGGCGACCACTCCGAGCAGCAAGCCGAAGCCGAACATCAGGATCACCCAGGACACTCCGATATTTCGACTGCCGGGTATGTATTCTTCGCGCTCTACCGCCATCACGCGGGCGAGTATCCGCTGTGAGCCGAGTGCGCCCAAGCCCCAGCCGGCAGTCGAGAGGAGGAACACGAGACCGATGGCGTTGTCCGATTCGCCGGTTAACGGGTTCCAGAATCCCTCTCCGGTCGTTCCGAGACCCTGGAATGGGTCGTTGGCCATCGTGATCAGCATCGCAGGCAAGAGGACAAATCCTGCCAGCATAATCAGAGACTGAAATACATCGGTGCGGGAGACGGCGAGGAAGCCGCCGATGAAGGTATACGAGGTGATGGCCGCCAGGGTTATCAGGACGCCTGCGAAGTGGTACTCCTCGTGGCTGAAGTCGAAGACTACCTCAAGCAGCTTTGCCCCGGAAACGAGACCGGAGCTGACGTAGAAGACTACGAAGAAGATGGTAATGATCGCCGACACTGTGCGCAGGGTTCCCGTTCGATCCATGAAGCGTCTCTCAAGGAACTCCGGCAGAGTGAGCGAATCGTCGGTTGCTATGGTGTAGCGCCGCAGTCGCTTCGCCAAGACCGTCCACACCAGCCAGTGGCCAAGAGCGATGCCTATGGCCGTCCACATGTGGATAAGGCCTGCCGCAAAGGCGAGGGCAGGGAACACGAGCATGGTCCAGCCACTGGAGGCCGAGGAGGCGGAGCTCAGGGCGGAGGTGAAGGGGCCCATCTTGCGTCCGCCCAGCACGTAGTCCGACATATCTTCCATCTGTCGAGACCGGAGGACGGATATGGCAATAAGGGCGACGAAGTAGGCTATGAAGACTAGTAGTATCCAGTATTCGTCGGAAGTCACGGACCCAATTCCTTAGTTGGGGATTTTGAAAGGGAGTATCAGGTAGAGAAGGCAGTGACTAGTATACGGGAGCATCACAAGCCGGTGGTAAGGTCAGGTCAACCCCTGGTGGGTTCAGTAAACGCAGCGCTCCGGACAACGTGAAGCAGACACTTCAGACCCATGAGCAGCTCAGTCATTCTTCTCGGTCGGCATACTCAGGGTGAATTCCGCGTACTCGCCGTGCACCGAATCGACCGACAAGTTGCCTCCGGCTCGCCGCGCCACGTCCGCCGAGATCGCCAAGCCCAGTCCGGCGCCCATGATGCCCTCGCGTGTTGAGAAGAACGGGTCGAATATTCGCCCGATCACGTCGTCCGCGATTCCGGTGCCATTGTCGTGGACCCGAATTTCCACGTCTCCGTCGACCTGGCGAGTGGAAACGGTCAAGACCGGTTCGTAGCCGTCGCCCTCGGTCTCTTGCTTCTGCCGCATAGCGTAGCAGGCATTCGTTATGAGGTTGACCACAGCCTCGCTGAAGTCTTGCGCCACCATCGGGACCCTATCGACCGAGCAATCAAGGTCATACTCCGGCTGGACCACGTAGTCATCCCAATTTGCCCGGAAAGTGTCACATCCTGTCTGAACGGCCGACCGCAGCACGTTGTTCAGGTCGGTTGGGACAAGTTCTCCGCCTACGACGCCCAAGCCGCTCATTCGCTCCACAATGGCGTAGGCTCGAGTCCCATTGGAGTGCACCCTCTCCAAGCTGTCGGTGAGTTCTTCACTGATCTCGTCCAGCAAAGTAACATCGTCTTCCTTCATCTCACTCCGGTAGTCGTTCAAGACGTCGGTAAGTTCCTTGTACGACTCCAGCGAGCCTTCCGTGAAGTTCTTGACGAAGTTCAGGGGGTTGCTGATCTCGTGAGCTACGCCGGACACCAACTCGCCCAGGGCGGCGAGCTTCCCCTGGGCGATCAGACGCTCCTGCATTCGTTCCAGTTCCGCGTTTGCCTCGCGCAGTTCCCCGTACAGGCGCTCGACGAGGTTCAGGCGCTGGACCTCCAGTGCCTGTTGCCGCCATACCTCCAGGGTGCCGGCCAACTCGCCGACCTCGTCGCGACTCACCTCGGGAATCGGCGTCTCGATGTCTCCGGCCGCCATCCCTCGCATGCGCTCCGACAACCGGGAGAGCCGTCGCACCAAGCCGTTGCCGACCCATAGCCAAGCCGCGAGAGTAGCGGCTATCACGCTGGCCACGCTGATCAGCGCCAGCAGAAGCCTTCCCTCGTCGAAACTGCGGACGGAGGACTCCAGAGCTTCCGAAGACTCGGCCTGGGCGCCCTCCAGCAGGCGGGTCACGGAGCTACTCAAGGTAGCCTCGGCGCCGTCAAATGCGACTGCCAACTCTGCGGTCTTGGAGGCAAGCGCGAGTTGCTGTCCCCGCGCGACGTACACTCCTTCACCCAGGGAAGTGTCAACGCCGCCGGTCACCGAAAGACCTGCGAATTCGTCCCACAGGCCGTCCAACTCCGTCTCATCGCCTGCTGACGACATCCGGCTCAGGACGGCCAGCGCGGGCAGATTCGCCCCGTCAGTCGTTGAGGCTACTCCGACACGAGTATCAAGGTCGGAGGCTACCGCGTTTGCTTCCTGCAAGAATCCTCGATTCAGTGTCAGGTCATCGACGACCCTCGCCAAGTTGAAAGCGGCGTCATATACCTCTTGTGCGTCCGATGAAAGGGCGGGAGCGGAACCGACCACGCCCAGGTCAGCTTCCAGCCGCCCAAGGACTGCCTCTACGGATTCTCGCTGTGAGGCGGCAGGAGCGGCATCCGGCTCGCCAAGCAGTCCGATCCCTATCGAGCGTATCCGCTCTCCCTCGCGCGCGGCCGACCACGCCGCTTCCAGCACGGGCACCGACTCCGACCTCACCTGGAAGTTCAGGTCACCGCTTCGTTCGAAGTAGTAGATGCCGACCATGCTCGACACCAGCGTCAGGAGCACTGCAAAACCCAACGCTATGTACAGGCGCGTGCCTATCCGACGCCAAGCATCAATTAAGAAACGCATACAAAGACACAGCCTCGGAGTCTAGTTGCTCGCTCCAACACCTGAGAACCCAAATTGCGGTCTGTCGGAGCGGCGTTTTCGCGCAGAATTTTACCACAAGGGGAACGAAACCAGCCGACTTTCAAGACTATTCTTGGCAATCTTCCATAGCGGCATCAGTGGAGAAGGTGTGAAGAGCGCTCCCCTAGTGCGCTAACCCCATCTCGTGCATTCGCTTGTGCACAGCCTCGCGCGCCTCGATGAAAGGACGCTCCAGGTAGGCCATGTGGTCGTCTTCGCCGTGATGATGCGTAGTACGCTCAGGATCATGTTGGAGGGTGTTTCCACGGATATAGGCTAGCGTCCCCTCGACCGACGTAAGTATATTGTCCGCCACTCGCCGGTCGAACATCTGCCACTCGCCTCCGCACGCGACGTAGATGGGCGATGTGTGCGCGTATACCTCGTGGCCACTCGTTCCGAAGTCTATGCGGTTGTCGTAGTAGCCGGGGCCGCCGCACCGAGCCGCAAGCCACGTATGACCTTCCACGGCGATCTGCTCGCTTAGCTCCAGCCGCCGCGTTCCCTGCCGGGACTCGGCGGAGGCTACAACGCGCCCTCCGCTCAGGATTTCGAGGCTGTGGATCGGGAAGATGCTCTCGGCCCATGCCTTGACCTCGACGGTGCCCGCGCCGGAAAGCTCGACGGTGTCGCCGATCTCCCTGCCGTCCACAGAGAAGCCGATCATCGGGCCGCCGCTGATGAACGTCCGTCCCTTCACTGCGTTGCGGCACCAAGTTTCGTACGTGAACTCCTCATCCTCGGGGATGTTGACGTAAGCCCGATGCCCGCCGACGGGGATGTCGCTACTCATCTTGTCGGTGCCGCTGACCATTGGCAGGCGGTACCCGCAGTTCAGATAGCCGTAGTAGTCGCCGTACCGCTGCGCGGAGAGGTTCTTCATCTCGATGGCGTCCATTCGCCCGGTGGCGATGAGGGTCGCGTATTCCCCGTAGGCGTTCGGGCTGTTGAAGTGCGGATTGATGACGAAGCCGCCCTGCGCATGAGCGCGGTCGGCCCAGTCGCTCAGGTTGGTATCCATCGTTCCTGCCAGTTCCGCCTCACCGAGTCCGTCGCTGCACCACGGCATGACATGCTGTTTGAGCCCCCAGAGGATCATGTGTCCTAGGGCGTGCTGCCGGTTCTCCTGTCCGACGTAGACGAAGTTGCTCCCGTCGCGGGAGACGCTTGGCGCGCCCGTGAAGTCCTCCGTGTTAGTGAACAGGCTGCCCCACTGCGATTGGAGCAAGTTGACGACGTTGAGGTCTTCGGCCTGTGACTCGCGGTGGGCGCCATCCGGCGTAAGGAAGTGGACGTGCGAATCGCCGCTGAACCATCTCCGTTCGTTCATGTTCGTCCAACGTTTCAGCCGGAGGTTGAGTCGTCGCTGACCGGGTTGGATCTGCACCCTCTCGCGAAGCGGCTCGTACTCGAACCCACGCGCTATGTCGACGATCACCTCGCCTCGTGGCAGCCACCCCTGGCACGTGCCGTCGATATAGGCGTATGTGATCTGGCCGAGGCGCAGGTCGCCACCCACGTCCTTGTGCCACGTATCGAGATTTGAGTTGACGTGATTGTGAAAGCCGTGTGGCTGGTACGGTACGCCGTCCGGCGATCTGAAGTGGATGCGGCAGGGGACCGGCTGCCCCGTGTCGTCGTCCACAACCGTGACATTCACCCAGTTCCTGGCGGCGTCGATCAGCTCGATGCGCGTTTGAGGACCGGCAACCGAACCGCTCGACACGATGGCGTCCCACTTCGCCCGTGCAAGGGTGGTCCCGCCCTGCTTCACGCTGAGAATGGCCGACGGCGTGGCAGACACCTCCACATACGACGGGCTAGACGTCTCGTTTTGCCGCTCGCCCCAGCCCTTGTTCGGGCCTTCGACGAACTCGTCCGCGCTCGCCTTGGGGAGAGGGTAGACATAAGTCGTCTCGCCCCGGTCGACCTCCGCCTCGACATCGAACGGCTGGGAGGCCAAGTCCGGGTCGGTAATCTCGATCTTTACCGCACGGTTCGCCTCACGATAGAGGGGGTGCTCATCAACCTTTCCCAGCGTTATAGCAGCGATGATGAAGGGCCCGCCCCTTGGTGTGATCTCTATCGATTCGATAGTGTCGTCCGGGTCCGGGTTCTCCCATGCCCACAGGTAGTACCACCGTGCATCCGCCTGCATCGCCTCGGTCTGCCTGTTGCCCGCGTCGCTGTACTCGCCCTCGTAGGGTGGATATAGTGTGGCCTTTTGGTCGGGGACAGCCTGATAGGGAGCGTAAGGAGCGCCGGTGTACGTCCCGGCAGCGTACGGCGGCCCGAACGCCGATATCTGGAACCGTTCGCGAATGGCAACCGTTACGGCGTTGCCCGTCGACGTGCGAAAGACATAGTCCGCGACGTGGTTGCCCACCATGCCGCCCTGCGGAACGTCGGTCTCCAGGAGCCGGTGAGCAAAGACGACCTGCCGGGCCTTCGCCCCGACCGTAATGCTAACTGGGTCGTCGCCCTCGCTCAGCCGTATGAAACAGTTAGGACTGCCCGTCCTGCCCACCTGAAACGGCAGGCCACGAAACGTCTGCGCTCCGATGGCGGGCGGGTCCTCCGAGGGCAGGAAGTCCGCCCCGGCGTTACAGAGTTCCGATAGGTCGATAGGCTCATAGTCCGACATGACAGACAACTCCTGAGCTTCCGAGTTTTCACACTCAGTCCCGTAACTTCACGAGGCACCCAGTTCGCCCGACAACACAAGAATCACATATGAGAGACCAATTCCGCTGTATCGGCCCACCTAACGGGCGCCTACCTCGCCCCTACTCTCCACTCAACGGTCTCAAATTTCCGCTCACTCAAGACCCGCCGGATACGGGTTATGCCGCACCTCCACCTCTACCTCCGCAATCGTGACGTTGCCCGTCAGGCCCTCAGGCCGGCTTTCGAGCGACACTTCCAAGAGGTTCTCGCCCTTATGCGGCACGATGTCGACCAGATCGAACTCCAGCCAGTGGTTTCGCTGGTTGGTGTGCGGATATGCGTCGCGGTTCTTTTTCCAGACCCGCCTCATCGTCTCGTCCGCCAACGAACGCCCGTTGAGCGCAACCTTGAACCGATCACCGGCTACGACGTTCGACAGATAGATGCGCAGCTTCGTCTCGCCGACCCTGCTGTCCTCCGCTGCGATGTCGTCGGCGATGGTAAACGGGATCGTGTGTGCCGCCGTCGGAAGGGGCGGGCAGAGGTCGTACGGCAAGTGGTGACGGTAGTCGAACCGCTCCGCTCCGTCGTATGAGCGAGAGACGGCGTAGAGCTTGTCCTTCCCTCGTACAAGCTCCGGCGACCCAATCATGGTGAGGATGTTTCGCTCCGCGTCTCCAAGAGGCCAGTCCATCATCCACGTGTACAGGCCGTCCACGCCCTTTTCCCAGTAGTTGGCGGCAGCCGCACGAAAGTGCTCGAGGTTGGGGAAGAGCCGCCCATTTGCGCCTACGACTTCGTCCTGCAGGTGGTGCTGCAGGAAGCCGTACACGGATGCGCCGGACTCGTGCGCCGGCCCGACAACCCAGTCGAACGGCATATTCGGATCGAGGACGGTGTAGATGTACGCCACCGGCACGACGAAGTCCAGCAACCCTTCGTTCAGCCACGTCCGCACGTCCAGACCCTGATCTAGGTTGCCCTTCTCAGTCGGGAAGATCCGCGCTCCCACCACGCCAGGAGCTTCGGGTCGCGAGCGAACCATCTCCGAGACTCGCCGCACCCACTCAGTCATTGTCGCGGTGTTTTCAGGCGTGCCACCGTCGGCGAAATAGAAGTATTTGCCACCACCGAAGGCGGCTGTGAAGTCCAACTCCACACCTTGGGTCGGGTATTCGGTGACGAGCTCGTGCAGGATGTCGAACTTCAGGTCCCGGACACGTTCCTCGGCCCATCCCCCGCCGCCGTTTTCGAGCTCCGATTCCGGGTACATTAGGCCAAGCCGCTGCAGGCGAAGGTCGGCGATGAAGTCCATACCGTGCTCGTGCGCCCGGTCGATGAGAACTTGAAGCGGGTCGAGACCGCGCTCCATGAGGCTGAGCATGCACGCCGCCGCCCGCCACTCATAGTTATGTGCCGACTGCGCCTTCCCATCCTCGACGGAGAACATCTTTCCCACCTTCGTGGGGTAGAACATCCCGTCGCCACGCTCTACGCAGTAGCTGAACGTGTCAACCGCCGTTCCGGCCACCTCGTCTATCGGTATCCAGGCGTCCTCAAGCCGCATCGGAGGCTCGAAGTACCACAGGTACGAGTGTCGAGCGTCGTTGTGATAGATCGTCCTACGTCGTCTCATGCGGCCCTCCATCGCGCGGTCTGCCCATTATCATCCGCTCCGCGGCCTCGGCGTCGCGAAATCTCACCCAGACGCTGTAACTGGAACTCATCGAGCTGGTATAGGGAGGATAACCCTCATTTTGTACCGCCGCTCCAATTCCCTCGCCCTTGAGCACGCCCGCCCACATTTCCGCTTCAGGCTCCGGCATCATCCCGCCGACGCGTACCAGACGGTCTGGGTCGTCATTCTGCCCGAACAACGCTTTCAGCCAGTCCATCCAGCTACCTCACCGACGGGTATGGGCTGTACGTCACCCGCAGTTCGACTTGATCGACGGTGATGCCGCCCGCCATGAGATCGGGCCGTTCGTCCAGCGATATTTCGAGCGTGTTCCAGCCCTTGCGCGGCAGGACGTCCCGCAGGTGGTACTGCAGATCCAGTCCACGCGGGGCGATGTGGGGCGTGTTGTGCGCGAAGTCCCGAGTGACAGGCTCGTCTGCAATCGACTGCCCGTTGAGCGTCAGCGTCAGCCTGTCACCCATGATGAGGTTCATCACCTTGATGCTCAATACCACCGAGCAAATGCGGTCCGATTCGGCGATGTCGTCGCCCACGTAGAACGGTATCTCGTACAGCTTGTCGGAATCGGCTTGTGGTATCTCGAGGGGCAGCGGCGCTCCGTAGGCCGGGTTGTCCTGCTCACCCGACCGCCGCAGCACGAAGTACGTCCTGTCCTTCTCCTCGATCAGGTCGGGATCGCCCATCTCCGACAGGAACGCGCGCTCGGTTTCGCCGTGCGGCCACCTCAGAAACCACGTGTACAGGCCGTCCACTCCTCGCGACCAGAAGCTCGCGGCGGCACCGCGTAGCTGCTCAATAGACGCGTACACCCTGTTGTCCTGCCCCAGCGCGACCTCCTGAGAGGGGACCGTCGGCTGGAGCATTCCGTAGACCGAGACATCATTCTCGTGCGCCGCCTCGATGAGCCAGTCCATCGGCATGTTCGGGTCAAGACGGTTGTACTCGTACATCAAGGGAACGACGAAGTCTACGATCCCCTCCTCCAGCCAACTCCGCACATCCAGCCCCTGGCGAAGGTTCAGTTCCTCGACAGGATAGACCCTGGCGCCAATGGTGCCGCCTCCGTCCCGGCTCCGCACCGCGTCGGCGAGGCCTGCGACCCATTCGGTAATGACGGGAGTGTACGTCTTCACGTCTTCCGGTTTCAGGTACGAAGGACGGTTGCCGTTTGCTATGGCAAAGTCCAGCTCCAAGCCGTCTGAGGGGTAGTCCAGAACAAGCTCCCGTGCGATCGCCGCCAGGTGGTCTCTGACAGTATCCTCGGCGAAGTACCTTCCCCCGTTCTCCAGCTTTAGCTTCGGCTCCATGCCGCCATAGCTGCCGAGTCTCAGATCGGCCCAGAACTCCATCCCCTTCTCGTGCGCCCGGTCGATGAGCACCTGCAGCGGGTCGAGTCCCCGCTCCATCAGGCTCTGCATAGCGTGCCATGAGTGCCATGAGATGGGATTGGTGAAAGGTTGCTTGTCCGACCCGAACACCATCCCGACCTTCGTCGGGTAGAAGGCCCCGTCCCCTCGCTCAACGCAGTAGCTGAAGGTGTCCACCGCCGTCCCGGCAACCTCATCGATGGGCCGCCATGCGTCCCTCATCCGCATCGGAGGGTCCCACAGCCACAGGTAATAGTGCCGTGCGTCGTTATGGTAGATCGTGCGTCGTTGTCTCATGTCTCACGAACTCAATAGTCTCACGTCGCAACTCTCCTCACCCTGTCACGCTCGGCCCCTATACTACACGATGCACGTGAAGGTGACCGCATATCCCATGCCGGCACTTTCCCCTATCGGTTCCGGTATCATAGTGACCCATGACTGAGGAACAGCCGACCAAAGCAGAACGCCGCGAACAGAAACGCCGCAAGAGCCGCCACATGGGCGTATCCGGCCAGAGCGTTCGCCGGCTTCAGGAGATCATCCGGCGCAAGGCGGAGCGAGCCGAAGACGATAAGAAATAGTCGTGGACAGGGTAGCAGACCAGCATTACCTCGTTGACGACCAGTACAAAGACTCGTCGAATCTCTCCGCACGTATCCGGCTCCACAGGCTATTCAGCACGAACGGCTACGGCTGGCACAGGTGGGTCTTCGACCACCTGACCGACCTTCCCGGTGATGCTCGAATTCTGGAGCTTGGCTGTGGCCGCGGTGACGTGTGGGTCGAGAACCGTGATCGCATTCCACCGGATTGGAGGATCACCCTGTCCGACCTCTCGCCAGGGATGATCGAGGAGGCCGGATCGAATCTCAAAGGTTCCGGGAGACAATTCGATTACGAAGTGATCGACGCCCAGAGCATCCCGTATCCCGAAGCCACATTCGACGGTGTCGTCGCTAATCACATGCTCTACCACGTACCTGATCGGGCGAAGGGCATCGTTGAGATACACCGCGTGCTGAAGTCGGGTGGTCTCCTGTTCGCCGCTACGAACGGCAGGGACAATATGAGCGAGCTGTGGGACATGCTGGATACGGCCGCCCGTGCGGAATTCGATCGTGTTGAAAGCCGCTTCAGGCTGGAGGGTGGGGAACGAGAGTTGCGGGAGGTGTTTCCAAAGGTTACGGTTGGCCGCTACCCGGACGCTCTACACGTAACCGACGCCGGCCCGGTCATAGACTACATAAACTCCACCGGACACAAGCTGAACGATCGGCAAGCATCGGAGATCCGCCGGCGCGTCCGAAATCGAATCACCTGCGACGGCAAGTTCGTCATCCGGAAGACGAACGGCATCCTCACAGCGCGCAAATCGGAGAATCCTATGCCGTAATCCGCAGTTGCATCCCCAACGCGCGGGTAATGCGAAGAACCGTCGCAAATGTCGGGTTGCCCTTATCCGACAACGCTTTGTAGAGTCCCTCGCGGGTCATCCCGACTTCTCGGGCCAACTGGCTCATGTTTTGAGCGCGTGCTATATCGTTCAGTGCGGCACGAATCAGGCTTCCATCACCGGGATCTTCTTCCGCAGCGGCTTCAAGGTAGTAACGGACATCCTCTTTGGTGCGCAGATAGTCTGTGACATCCCATCGGGTAAACGTTTCAGGCATGATTCACCTCCAATCGTCGGCTAGCCGTTTCGCGCGTTCGATGTCCCGCCGCTGGCTGCCCTTCACACCGCCGCAGAGCAGTACTACGAAGGTATTGCCCTCGCGGGCAAAGTAGAGACGGTACCCCGGTCCGTAGTGGATGCGTATCTCAGATACTTTGTCTGCTATGGGCTTGCTGTCTCCGAAGTTGCCCAGTGAAATATTCCTGAGTCGAGCGTTGATCCGAGCAACGGCGCGCCGGTCCCTTAAGCCGCGTACCCATTTCTTGAATGTGGCACTTTCGACCACAACGATCATTCAATTATTGTAAACCGTGGTTTACAGTGTGTCGAGTACCTCATTAGTAGGCGAACAGCGCGCCACTTTCACACATCTTATGGCATCTGTCATACTAACGCCCGATAACAATAGTCCTAGCACCACGCGGGTAACCCAACGATGAGAAACCTCGCGAAAGCGATGACGATTGCCGGTTCCGACTCCGGCGGCGGGGCGGGCATACAGGCCGACCTGAAGACCTTCGCCGCCATGGGCGTCTATGGCACTTCGGTGCTTACAGCAGTCACGGCGCAGAACACGCAGACCGTCACCGAGGTCGTCGACATGCCCAACTCGATGATCAGGTCGCAGATCGACGCAGTCATATCCGACATCGGCGCGGACGCAGTCAAGACCGGGATGCTTTCCAGCGCAGTCATCATCGAGATCGTGGCCGAGAAGGTCGGGGAACACGGGATGACCCCGCTCGTCGTAGACCCCGTCATGGTGGCGAAGGGCGGCGCGAGGCTGCTGCGCGAGGACGCCGTCGAGGCCCTCAAGTCCTTGCTTATCCCCCACGCGACCGTGGTCACGCCGAACATCCCCGAGGCCGAAGCGCTGGTTGGCCGCAAGATCGAGGACATGGACGACATGCGGGAGGCCGCGGAGGATATCGTCGCGCTCGGCGCTCAGTCCGTCGTCGTGAAGGGAGGCCACATGGATGGCCCCGCCACCGACATCTTCTACGACGGGACGGAGGCCAAGGCCTTCACCTCGCCGCGCATCTCAACCGACAACACGCACGGCACCGGCTGCACGTTCGCATCGGCCATCGCTGCCGGTCTCGCCAAGGGTCTGTCCGTCCGCGAGTCCGTGGGTGACGCCAAGAAGTACGTCACCGAGGCCATCCGCTTTGCCCCCAACATTGGCAAGGGAAACGGCCCCCTGAATCACTTCTACATGCTCCGCGGCTAACTCCCGACACCCACCTACAACGGAGAACCCAAATGGCCCTCTACCTTTCGGAAGAAGACGTCGCCGCAGTCCTCACGATGGACATCGCCCTCGAAGAGGTCGAAAAGGGCTTTGTTCACCTCGCAGAAGGCAAGGCCTACAACTTCCCCCGCAACCGACTGCCCAACGGCAGGGGCTCCTTCAATTTCATGACCGCGACCGCTCCCGATCTCGGCGTCATGGGCATGAAGACCTACGGCGTAGGTTCCGGTCGCTCACGTTTCTATGTGTACCTCTACGACACGGACTCAACCGAGCTTATCGCCCTGATCGAAGCGAATGGCATGGGACAGGTACGCACCGGCGCCGCCAGTGGGGTGGCCACGAAGTACATGGCACGCGACGATGCATCCACGGTCGGCATGATCGGCTCCGGCTATCAGGCGAGCACACAGCTGGAAGCAGTGTGCAGGGTAAGGGACATCACAAGTGCGAGAATCTACTCCCGCACCAGCGAGAACCGTAAGCGTCTCGCCTCCGTCCTTGAGCGTCGACTCGGCATCGATGTCCGTCCCGTCGACAGCGGTCAGGAGTGCGTGGAAGGCGCGGACATCGTCAACGTCATCACCACGGCACCGAAACCCGTCCTTCTCGGCGAATGGCTGTCGCCCGGAGCGCACGTCAATGCGGCTGGAAACAACCACTGGATGAAGCAGGAAATCGACTACGACGTCGTCAAGCGATCCGCCGTGCTCGTCGCCGACGACGTAGACGACGCAAAGATCGAGTGCGGCGACCTCGTCTATCCCATCGACCGCGGCATCACCACTTGGAACCACGTCCGCAACCTGTCCGACGTGGTGACGGGCCAGGTAGCGGGACGCACCTCCGACGACGACATCACCCTCTTCGAGTCGCAGGGTCTCGCCATTGAGGACATCACCGTCGGCATCCGCGTCTACAACATGGCTAAAAAGCAAGGTCTAGGCCGGGCGATGCCGTTCTGAATCTCGACTTTCTTGGATGCCCGCCGTCATGCAGTTGAACGATTCTCCATTCTTGGTGTCTTGAACCCTCATAGGAAACGGTCCCTCGTCACTCCGGCGGAGGCCGGAATCCAGTAAGCTCAATCAGTGAGAACGCGCCGCCATAACCAAGAGTCCGATGGCGCATCACCAACGAAAGGGGCAAAAAGATGCTCGGTCAGGTCCATGACCACATCGTCCGCGAGCTTGGCGAGAGCAGTCGCACGGACACCATCTTCGTGCTCACTGCCATCGTCTTCAACCTGATCGTCTTGGCCGTCAACTCCGGCATATCCACGGCGGCAATAGCGGAGGAGACCTCTGCAGGAGTCGATTCCATATCGACCGCCACATACGATGTCCTGTTGGCCGTCTTCATCTTGATGACGGTGCTACTCAACATCGTCGCGGTGGTGGCCTTGGTTCTCGGGAGGCGCAACCGCGGCATACTTCTCGGAGGTCTTGTCGCCATGTATCGAGACAATGATGTCGACAGGTACTACGACCCGTCCCTCATGTCGAACTACGGCGTACGCTATCTTCTCTTCGGTGGCGTGATCGCGACATTGGGACTCACGGCAATCGTCGTCCCCATAATCATCCGACTCTCGTGATGCAGGGTGACCACACGCCGTGAGGGGATGCGGGTGAAACTCAAAGCTGAATTCTTCAATTCACCAAGGAGCAAAAGAACATGGAACTGGGCGCTTTTTCAGTTAGCTTAGCCGTCAAGGATCTCGGAGCTTCGAGGTCCTTCTACGAGAAACTGGGGTTCGAGGTTGTGGGTGGGGACCCTTCGCAAGACTGGTTAATCCTCAGGAACGGCGATCACACTATCGGTCTGTTCGAGGGGATGTTCGAACAGAACATTCTGACCTTCAATCCCGGTTGGGACAAGCTCGCCCAGCCCCTCGACTCCTTTACCGACGTGCGCGAGCTGCAGAGGCAGCTAAAGGCAAGCGGCATAGACTTGCAGGTGGAAGCGGACGAGAGCACCACTGGCCCCGCAAGCTTTGTAGCTGTGGACCCGGACGGCAATCCGATTCTGGTGGACCAACACGTCTGAGGGTACTCAGGGTTTAAGAATCTCTCCCCCGTCGAGCGAGGGAGAGATTTCGAGAGGGGGCGCTCACGCCTCACGCCTCGCTTTCGGTCATCTTGCGCACGGCCGCCCGCGCCGCCTCTATCTCAATTCCCCCGTCCTTGAGAATGTGTGAGGCTAGCCCTTCGTCGGCCAAGATCAAGCCCAGCAGGATGTGCTCGGTCCCGACCTGCCCCTCGAAGATCATGTAGGCCTCCGTTCTGGACAAGCTAAGCACGCTCCGGCTCGCTTCGCTGAAATCAATCAAGCCTCTGTCGGATTCTCGATACTCACGCTCGGCGCGTCCTTCCAGTTCGGCTCTTGCTGCGGCGAGATCTAAGCCGAGGTCACTTAGCACTCGCGCACCCGCTCCTTCTGCTTCGTTGAGAAGTGCCAGCAGAAGGTGCTCCTGCGTGATCTCCTCGTGTCCGAGTAGGTAGGCACGGTGGCCCGCCTCTTCGAATAGCTTCCTGGCCTCTTCCGAAAATGCGTAATCGAACTCTTTAATTTCCTTCAGCGTGCGCGATATCCACTGCCACTTCGTTGATATTGCCTCGCCCGTTTCCGGGTCGAATTCGACACCCGCACGGTCAAGCACGTCCTCCTCGGCATAGATGGACGCCCCCGTCCGGACTGCCAGCGCGATGGCATCGCTCGGCCTGGAGTCGCGCTCAATGGTCGTTCCGTTGCGCTGAAGCACGATCTTGCCGAAGAATGTCTCGGCCTTCAGTTCGCTCACAATGACGCGCTTCACGGTTCCTCCCAAGTCCCCGATCATGGAGTCCATCAGGTCGTGGGTCATCGGGCGGACCGTTTCCCTGCCTTGAAGTTTCATAGCAATCGAGTCGCCCTCTGCCGGGCCTATCCATATCGGCAGGTAGACGTTCACTCCTTTCCCTTTGAGGACGACCACACGTTGTTGATTTCTGTGACTTAACTTTATGCCTTCGACGGTCATTTCGATCATGGGGATACTCTCTCTTTCCAGGATGTGTGAGTGCATCTGTGACCAACTGGCAAACCCGTACTCCGCCGCGACTACGTGTTGAGCGTCGCGCAGGGAAACAGAGGGCGGGTCCGGCTGGTCGTTCACGGCCCCGAAGCGTCGGGGCATCGATTCCCGAAGACGAGCGACAGCCGTGGGCTGTCCGGCTCGATAGGCCTTCAGGAGGTCTTTGGCCTGATTCTTGAGCTGCTCAAGACTCGGGCGCGCGGGCAGAGAATGAGGTGGCATAAGCACTCCTTTCCGTTTGCCCGGCGTCCGCGTGATCGGGCAGAAAAGAGTGTTCGTCGTTCCGTCGTGGAGGGGGTAGGCTCGGCCTTTGCGCGGACTCGGAGGCTTCCCCCAAAGCTCACTTGAATCATAGTGAACTGCGTACACCCCTGTCAAACTCAGGATGATAAGTGGCACAATACATTAGAAATCTCTCTCCCGCCCTGGGGAGAGACACAGATAGACGGCCTTCTCCACAGCACCAAGCACCCAGCACCTGATCCCGCCATGTACACCTACGAAGACCACATGATGCACGACGCCTGGTACTTCGTGGACGACGAGAACGACGCCGTCCACATGTTCCATCTCGCCGAGCCTTTGGAGGGGGGGCCATCATTCGTCGGCCACGCGATCAGCCGCGACCTCGTGACATGGGAGCGGCTACCAACGGCCCTCCGCACCGGCCCGCCCGGTTCATGGGACGACCTCCGCATCTGCACCGGAAGCGTCATCGAGCGCGACGGCCAGTACTGGATGGCCTACTCCGCAACCAGCCTCAATGACAGCACCCACGAAGAGCAGCATCGCGTCCAGCGCGCGGGAATGGCCGTCTCCGACGACCTCATCACATGGGCAAAGCTGCCCGAAAATCCCGTCACCGAGGCAGTCGCTCCCCATTACGAGCGCATGGGCACGGGACAGCGCAAGATGCATCACTGGCGCGACCCGTTCCTGTTCGAGGAAGGGGACGCCGTCTATCAACTGGTCTGCGCCCGTAGGAACGAAGGCCCCACGGGAGCGCGTGGTACCGTAGCGTTGGCCCGCAGCGTTGATATGCAGGTGTGGGAAGTCCTGCCACCCTTGGAACACGACCGCATATCCGACGAGATGGAAGTGCCACAACTCTATCGAATAGGAGAATGTTGGTACCTCGTCTTCTGCACGCTGGGCCGGTTCCTGACGCCCGAACACGCCGAGCGATTCGGCGGCGGCCTGCCGGAGAGATCAAACTTCTCGATGGTCGCCGGCAGTCCCTTCGGGCCGTTCCGTGTGCATGGCACCGGCCAGATCGTCGAACACGACCCGGACGCGGTCTTCTACGCCGCCCAGCTGGTAGAGTTCAATGGTAGTTGGTACCTGCTCGCGACGATCAAAGACGAGCAAGGAGAACGAATCTCAGACCCCGTGCCAGTCTACGCCGACAATACCGGCATACACGCCGTTACCAGCTCCAGCGACCCTCCAGGTCCCTGTTGACCACCGATCCGCCCGGCCATTTGCCATCGTGAAGGTCGATGATGTTCTGGGCGGCCTCAAGGGCCATCTCCACCAGCGAAAGCTCGTCGTTCCCCGCCACGTGGGCCGAAACGATGACGTTGTCCAACTCGTACAGCGGGTTGTTCGGGTCGGTCGGCTCCTCCTCGAACACGTCCAGCCCGGCGCCCGCAATCTGCCCCGATTTGAGAGCGTCCTGCAGGTCGCTTTCCACCACCAGGCCGCCGCGCGCCGTGTTGATGAGCACCCCGTTCGGATTCATCGACTCCAAAAGAGTCTTGTTCACGAACCCTCGCGTCTCATCATTGAGGGGACAGTGCAGGCTCACGTAGTCAGAATCTCCCAGTAGCGTGTCGAGGTCGACGAGTTCGATGCCATGCTCGGCCACGAAGTCCTGGTCGGGATAGAGTTCCGTCGCGATGACCCGCATCCTCAAGCCGAGCGCGCGCACCGCCAGGCTGCGACCGATCCGGCCCAGTCCCACGATGCCCAGCGTGCTTCCGCGAAGCGCTCTCCCCGGACCAGAAGGCCACCCGCCCTCTCGCATCTGCTTGTCAGCCGTGACGATGGTCTTTGCGATGCTCATGATGAGCGCCAGCGCGTGTTCCGCCACCGCCTCGTGATTCGAGTTCGGCGTGATCGTAACGACGACGCCACGTTCGCTCGCAGACTTGAGATCGACCTTGTCGAAGCCCACGCCCATTCGCGCGATGACCCTCAGGTCGGGAAGCTCCTCGATCACCGCTGCCGGGTATCGCTCTCCCCACGCCACCACGCCATTCGCCCCTTTGAGGTACTCGATCTCCTCCTCATTGCTCCGATTCCCCTGCCCGAACAGCGCGTCGTCCACCACCCGCACATTGAAACCCCGGCCCTCTAGCAACTGGATTGCCGGCCCGTTGGCACCGTTCGGATTGTCCCCGCTAACCACTACTGTTGGCACCTTGTCCTCCTTGTGTCAATAGACGTCATTCTCGGGATAGCACGTGTCCACGCGCTCTATCATTCCTACCTACTCTCGTTATTGCTCAGCCTTGGGATCTCAGTCATGCGTAAGATCTTGCCATCTCTTAGAACTGCATACGAACCTGTCGTTTCTATAGCTCGCCGCTGTGCATGAATGGCTGCCCGCTCAAGCGCCGCCATGATGCCAGCAGAATCTAAATCGAGCGAGCTCCTTACCTGATCTCGACTTCTGGAGTTGCCATTAGAGGTCATCGATTTTCTCCCTCCTTTATGAGAAATGGCTTACCCGAGGAGTTTTCATATAACTTCCAGTGATCTACCAAGTCGCCATAAATTGTCTGAAAATTATGCCAACCCGCCTCAAAACGTCGACGGATGACGTCTTCTGGCACATCATGCCCACCTTCTAGGACTCGCTGCCTCACGCGTTCAATTGCCATCTCTGGAGTCCCCAGCCGCAGGAAGATAAGCTCTACGCGGTAACCAAGTTCCTGCCAGTTATGGATCGAGCGTACATATCCACGCCCACTCAACGTGGTCTCGAAGGCGAAGCTTTCGCCTCGCTTCACATATTCGCGCATCATGTTTAGCATCAGTCTTCCCGCGCCAACAGATGCCGCGTGCGGTCGAAACGGGCTTATGCCAGCCGCAATCATGTCGGCATTAATAAAGGTCGGGCAGTTCGCTTCATTCGGCAAGAACTCGGTGGCGAAAACGGTCTTACCTGCGCCATTGGGACCGGCGATGATCAGTATTCTTTTTTCATTCCCCATAGCTTGTAGAGCATATCACCAACAAGGTGGATTCTAGCAGATCGAAAGCCTCTCGACCTCGTGGTTTGACTTACCCCTGTGCCTGTGCTCTGATATTCTCACAGGTCTCCAAATCCATAAACGCTAAGCTTACTGGGGAGGTAGCCATGGAAACGCTCAGAAAACCTCTGGCTGTGATTCTCGGTCTCACGGCCTTGGCCGTGCTCGTTCATTTCGTGCTCGGTCCCGTCTACGAGGACGTGATCGAAAGCCACGAAGTCTGGAATGTGCTCAACTGGTTCATGGCTTTTGGCGTATTGGTCGCCTTGATCGTGACCTACCTGGCGAAGAAAGAAGTCGGAAGGGAAGATGACACGAACTCGTACATCCGCGTCAACGTGGGATTCTACGCCGCCGCGGCGCTGGCGGTCGTCTACTTCTGGAACTGGGTCAATGAGCTGGTGGTCGGCGGCGGCTCGGAGGGCGAAGTGAATGGGAACTACTGGGTGCTCATAGACGTGGTGTACGTGATTCTCATTACTAGAGTTAGCGTCCACCTCTGGAGGGACGCATCCTCCGACTGAAGACTTCCGAAACAATGACCTCCCAGCTAGTCCACGACATCCGACAGGCCCTCGCCGACAACGCCAACCCCGAAAAGGCCGAGGGCATGAGGGCCTACATGAAGTCGGAGATGCCATTCAGAGGCGTCCAGAAACCTGCCCGTCGCAAGGTGGTGACCGCAGTCCTTCGCACCGACCCTCTGGGCAACAAGACCATCTGGCGGGACACGGTCCTCGATCTCTGGCGCAAGGCAGAGTATCGCGAAGAGCGCTACGTCGCACTCGACATCGCCGGTGCGCCGATGTACCTGGACTTCCGAACCCTCGACGTCCTGCCAATGCTCGAAGAGGTGGTCGTGACCGGCGCATGGTGGGACTACGTCGACGAGGTCGCCACCCACCGCCTGCGTGAACTCCTCGAACGATATCCGACTGACATGGCACGCCAAATGCGATCATGGAGGCTCGACGACAACATGTGGAAGCGCAGGTCGTCCATCATCTGCCAGATCAACCGCAAAGACGAGACCGACCTCGACCTCCTCTTCGACTGCATCGATCCCAACCTGTCCCACCCCGACTTCTTCATCCGAAAGGCCATAGGGTGGGCCTTGCGCTCCCTGGCGTGGACTGACCTACCGACCGTAGAGGACTACGTCGACCGAAACCGCGACCGCATTAGCAGGCTATCCGCCCGCGAGGCTCTCAAGAACGCCGATAAGATTCGTGCGAGTGCGTGATAGCGGGCATTCAGAAACCAACAATTGCTCCCTCACCGGACTCAAGACACCGCACTTGTTCCAATGACTAGGGATGTAGTGTCGAGGTTGTTTCCCCGCGTGGGGGAGAGATCATCGGGGACGATTCACCATTGGTACGACCCACGCATGTAGTTTGTTCTGCTGAGAACAGACCTGGTGGAGGCGACCAAGTCCAAGGGGAGAGAGGCCTGTGGGACTCCGGTGTTCTCACGGTATGTCGGACGTGGTAGGCTAGTGCCGCTCTAACGACTGCTTTCGAGGTGACGCATGAAGATCACCGACATTGAGGCCATCCCAATCCATCCTGCGCTGGCGAAGCGGTACGACAACGCGGCAGGTCGCGGCAGGATGGGCGGAATTGACAGTCGCATCGTGTTCAAGGTCAGTACTGATGTGGGCATTGTCGGGTACGGCGACTATGACTGGCCCGGACCTCCGCCTCCCGCGTCGACTTTCGAGCACCTGATCGATCGCAACCCGTTCGAGTTCATGATGAACGACTTCAACCTGGGTCTCGGCTCCGCACTCTACGATGCTATGGGCAAGTACCTGGAGGTCCCTGTCTACAAGCTGCTGGGACAGAAGGTGCGAGACATGATGACGGTTGCCGCGTGGACGAGGCCATGCCCGGCAGAGGTGTTCGCCCAGGAGGTGCAGCGTTCACGGGACGAAGGGTATATGGTGTTCAAGATGCACACCAATGCGTCGTATGACCCATTGGAACAGGCCGCGGCGGCATCGGACCTGGACCTTCCGACGGGTTTCAAGATCCACTTCGACTTCAACGGCGGCGGCAGAACGGTTGGCGCCGTCAAGCCTCTCATCGCCGAGATGGAGCGTGACTATCCAATAGTGGGGTTCATCGAAGACGCGCTGCCCCGGGCCGACTTCGACGGATGGCGAGAGCTCCGGCACCATACGAGTCTGACGATCGTGCACGGGGGCGTCCCCATAGGAGGAGGGTACCCCGAGACGGCTCACGGGGTTGCCGATGCGTACATGATGGGGCAGTCGGTAGCAGACATCATGACGCGGGGCATACTCGCGTCGAAGGCGAATGCGCAGGTGATTTTGCAGCTCACGGGCGGCACGCTGATGAAGGCTATGACGCTGCACCTTGCGGCGGTGCTGCCGAGCGCCAGCGGTCACTCGATCAACCTC
>JAPOPA010000239.1 GCA_026713145.1 Chloroflexota bacterium | reverse complement strand
GGGCGCGACCGTCGATCTCTCCCACGATTCTCCCCGGTTTGACAATAAGAGAACACATGTGCCATTCTGTATATGAGCGGTCACACGTCATACGATTGGAAAGCAAACGGATGAACGGCAAGGTCTGGCACAAATTGCGCATAGTCGAGGAAGAATCTCCCACAGGATGGGTGCTCGCGCCTCCGCACTTGATCTCCTTCCTACTACTTTGCGAGTTCACCTAACTTTACGATAACAAGGGAAATGTCGCCAAATGTCTCCAATTGGCGCGTTTTCACAAGAAATTTCCGAATGACGGGAGCTTACGCTACAACACTTACCCTCCCATATGTCACTTAGCTATACCGCGAGGGAGAGACTCAAGCAGAAACTGGAAGAGTCATTTGAACTGGAACAGCACACGAAGGACCACTTCGGACTCAGTAAGCTTCCCTACAAACTTTTCTGACGCTGCGACGTGCCCTTCGCACTCGGTTCCGGATGAGATGACGCCCGCCCTGACCAGCATTACCCCCGCGTTCGGGGCCATGCCGGGGTGTAAGTAACTGCCGAAGAGTCATCCACAAACTCTTCCCGGCCGGGGAGAGATACAGAGAGGGGGTTCCCGTAGTTACTTGAATGCCTGTCGAAGGGTAGTCCCTTACCGTCCCACGTACTCTTGAGAGAGTTCCTCAGTCCTCGACGATGCTATTGAAAGCAATGGGGCAGACGACGAGGAAGATGGCGTCGAAGGCCGCCAAAACGGCCAGCCATTCCGAGTTTGACAACATTCCCTCTCCGGCTAAGACGGCGCCACTGATCTCCACGGCTGCAATCACGGCTGGCAGCGCGACGGGGAGGAAGAGCAGGGGAAGCATGACCTCACGCGCTCGCGTGTTGACGGCCATCGAGGAAAATACCGACCCCACCGTGACTATGCCAAGCGTGGCCAGGAACATGACCGGCAGCAGCTCGACGACTTGCAACGAGTAGTTGAAGAGCATCGCGAAGAGAGGCAGAGTAATCAGCTCGACGACGAGCATGAAGATGAGGTTCGAGATAGTCTTCCCGAAGAAGATGACCTCTCGGCTGACGGGAGTTAGCATCAGCGCGTGGACGTTCCCGTTGTCCTTCTCAAGCGCGAAGGACCGGTTCAGGCCCAACACTCCCCCGAAGACAAACGCGATCCAGAGTATCCCCGGCGCGACGAGCCCGACCGTGCGCGGCGTCGGGTCAATGGCGAAATTGAAGACGACAATTACAAGCAGGGAGAACGCCAGGACTGCGGTCACGATGTCCTTCGCCCTTGTTTCCAGGACGATGTCCTTCCAAACGATGGTCAGGATGGGGGTGAAGTAGCGAGTCATTGTATGCATTGCGCGTAGGTATTACGAAGGAAGTTGGCATCAGGCACATCGGCTGCTGACTCACGGTAAGCAATGCGGCCCTTCGCAAGAATGGCGACCTCATCGCCGAATTCGAGGCCACGCTCGAAGTTGTGCGTCGTGAGAACAACGGTGCGGCGTATCACCGACCCTTTCCTGAGCACCTCGCCGAGTCCGGCAAGGGCCTGCTCGTCGAGGCCACTCTCCGGCTCGTCCATGAGGAGGATCGGGGGATCGTGCAGCAGGGCGCGTGCCAGGGAGAAGCGCTTCTTCCATCCATGAGAGAGGGTTCCTACGCGCTGGTCCAAACGTGCTGTGATGTCGAGCTGGACAGACAGGGCCCTGATGCGTTCATCGGTATCGTCGAGACCAAACATCCGAGCGGCGAACCGGAGGTTCTCGCGAGCGGTGAGGTCGTCGTAGAGGAGGGGATCGTGGGTGAGCACGCCGATCAAGCGTCTGGCATATGAGCCGTCGCGTCTTGCGTCGAGGCCGGCGATGCTAACTGTACCGGAGTCCGGTTTGGACAGCGTTGCGAGGACCCTAATGAGGGTCGTCTTGCCGGAGCCGTTGGGCCCGAATACCGTGAGCGCTCTGCCCCAGGGCACGCTGAGATCCAGGTCGTTGAGGGCTATGGAGCGCCCGTAGGCCTTGTTCCCGCCGCGGCCCTCGATAGCCGGTCCCGTGGGGATGGCGTCAGTCACGCTAACGTCTCTTGTTTGCCTTCTTTTCCATCCGCTGCATGGCGCGACGTTCGGCGCGCGAGAGCTTTCGGCCGTTCGATTCCGTGCTCGCCGCGCCGGCCGCTGCCTTTTCGGCCACAGCGGGTCTACCGGCAGAGGCACCGCCGTTGGAAGGTCCGTTGCGTCGGGAGCGTTCGCGCTGCTGAGCCGGCCCTGCATCTTGGACGTGGAAGATCATCCTCGCGACATCCGACTGGATGCGCCCGCTCAGAGTCTGGAACTGCTCGAATCCCTTCGTCTTGTACATGACGAGAGGGTCGCGCTGACCATAGGAGTAGAGTCCGATGCCCTGTCGGAGGTTCTCCATGCTGGTGAGGTGCTGCACCCAATGGGAGTCGATGACACGGAGCATGATTGCCCGCTCAATGTTGCGCATCACGTCCGGTGTGAAAAGCTCTTCCATCTGGTCGTACCGGCTCTTGGCCAGTGCGAGCACCTCATCGTAAATGGCGTCGGCGGACGTCTCGAATACCGCATCCGGGTCGGAGAGCCTCTCATCCAGCGGAAGGATCGTTGCCAGCTCCGCAATCAACCCCTCTACGTCCCAGTCGTCTGCCCTCCCTCCCTGCAGGTAGTCGTCCAGGATGGCCGTGAGTTCCTTTTCGAGCATCTCTTGGACATTGTTGCGAATGTTCGAGCCTGCGAGCACCTTGTCGCGCTGCTCGTAGATGACGCCGCGGTGAGTATTGACCACGTCGTCGTACTCGACCAGATGCTTACGGATGTCGAAGTGGTGGGCCTCGACCTTGACCTGCGAACCCTGGATCGCCTTTGTGACCATCTTGTTTTCGAGCGGGGCGTCTTCCTCCAGGCCGGCCCAGCCCATGACGGACTGGATACGTTCGCCTCCAAAGCGCCGCATGAGGTCGTCATCTAACGCGACGTAGAACCTCGATTCGCCGGGGTCGCCCTGGCGTCCGGCGCGTCCACGGAGCTGGTTGTCGATGCGCCGGGCCTCGTGTTTCTCGGAGCCGAGGATGAAGAGCCCGCCTGCATCGAGAACCTTCTGATGTTCGCGCTCCCACTCTTCCTGGGTGAGGTCGTCCACGAATTCGGGGTTTCCTCCGAGCACGATGTCTGTTCCTCGACCGGCCATGTTGGTGGCGACCGTGACTGATCCCGGACGGCCCGCCTCCGCTACGACGAGCGCCTCGCGCTCGTGCTGCTTGGCGTTGAGGACGGAGTGCTTGATCTTGCGCCGGTTGAGCATCTGGCTGATGATCTCCGACTTGGATATGTCCGTCGTCCCGACAAGAACGGGTTGGCCTCGCTCGTGGCGTGCTTCAATCTCGTCGATGATGGCATTGTACTTGGCCTTCTGCGACTTATACACGAAGTCGGGCATGTCGTCGCGGACCATGGGAACGTTGGTGGGAATCTCGACAACGTCGAGCTTGTAGATCTTCCAGAACTCTTCCGCCTCGGTGACGGCGGTACCGGTCATTCCCGCGAGCTTTTCGTAGAGCCGGAAGTAGTTTTGCAGAGTGATCGTAGCGTAGGTAATCGACTCGCGCTGGATGGGCACGCCCTCTTTGGCCTCTAGGGCCTGGTGCAGACCGTCGGCGAAACGACGCCCGGGTGTCAATCGGCCCGTGAACTCGTCGACGATGACGACCTCGCGCTCCTTGACGACGTATTCGCGATCGCGCTCGTAGACGGCGTGGGCTTTTAGGGCGTTCTCGGCAAAGTGGACGAGCCTGAAATTCTCCGGCGCATACATGTTCTTGACGCGGAGCATCTTCTCCAGCTTCGTCATACCCTCGGGCGTCAGGGATACCGAGCGCAGCTTCTCGTCTATCGTGTAGTCGACGCCCTTGTGGAGGGTGGAGACGAGGCGGGAGAACCGCTGGTAGTCCTTGGCGGACTCTTCGGCCGGGCCACTGATGATGAGAGGCGTCCGGGCCTCGTCGATGAGGATGTTGTCGACCTCGTCGACGATAGCGTAGTGGCGTTCGCCCTGCACGCGTTGAGACGCGTCCGGAGCCATCGCGTCGCGGAGGTAGTCGAAGCCGAACTCGCTGTTTGTACCATAGGTGATGTCGGCCTGGTAGGCCTCCTGTCTCGTGATGGGCCTGAGGTTCTCGAACCCCTTTTTCGGGCCTTCGACCGTGGGATCGTAGAGGTAGGCCGACTGGTGTTGTAGAATTGCGACCGTGACGCCCAGGGCGTGATATATGCTGCCCATCCACTGGGCGTCGCGCTTGGCGAGGTAGTCATTGACGGTCACCACGTGGACGCCGCGGCCTGTAAGTGCGTTCAAGTAGGTGGGTAGGGTGGCAACGAGGGTCTTGCCTTCGCCCGTCTTCATCTCGGCGATCTTGCCCTCGTGGAGCACGACTCCGCCCATGATCTGGACGTCGAAGTGGCGCATCCCTAGCGTTCGCTTAGATGCCTCACGGACGGCGGCGAACGCCTCTGAGCGGATATCGTCGAGTTCGTCGCCCTCGGCAAGTAGGGCCTTGAACTCGTCGGTCTTACCCCGCAAGGCCTCGTCGGAGAGCTTTTCGAATTCAATCTCCCACGAGGCTACGGCTTCCACATCGGGACGGAGGCGCTTTATGGCCCTGTCGCCTCCGCCGGTGAGGAGGTTTGTCACAGTCTTCAGCATGGGGCGTTCCTTCCACAGGCCCGGCCGTACGTTGGGGTCTTCTCTAGTATATTACAACGAATGAGTGGAGGACGCAGGGAGGAGGGAGTGCGGGTCGCCCTCGAGAATGCGAATAGCTTCGGCACCTGAATGTAGTGCCCAACAGCTTCGGCGAAACCGCTACAATGGTCTCTGAGACTTCCTACGTCGTACGAAGCATTCCCTTGATTGTCGACTTTCATACGCACATCTATCCCCCATGGCTCAGGCCTCGGCGTGAGGAATATCTGGGCAGGGACGCCACGTTTGGCGAGCTTTTCGCAAGCCCGAACGCGCGAATGGCGACGGCAGAGCGACTAATCCGCCGGATGGATGAGGACGGTGTGGACCTTTCGGTGGTGATGGGGGTTGGATGGACGGATATCGAGCTGGCGCGGGCAGCGAACGAATATCTGATAGAGGCTGTGCGGAAGTACCCTGACCGTCTCGTAGGTCTGGCGGGAGTGAACCCTGCATGGGGCCAAATGGCAGTGGAGGAGGTGCAACGCTGCGCGGAGTCCGGACTTCGAGGCATTGGCGAACTGCACCCGGACACCCAGAGATTCGACCTTAGTGATTTGGAAACGATGGCGCCGCTCATGGAGGTCGTGAGGGAATATGGCCTGATCGTCACGGCGCACTCATCAGAGCCGGTCGGCCATGAGTATGCGGGGAAAGGAAAGACTCACCCGGAGGTACTGTGGAGGTTCATCCGAAACTTTCCGGATGCTTCGATCGTGTGCGCTCACTGGGGAGGAGGTCTACCATTCTACGGCCTCATGTCTGAGGTCAAAGAGCGGTTGTGTGGCGTTTACTTCGATACTGCCGCGACGACCTTGCTATATGACGCGCGGATATTCGAGACGGTCAGTTCGTTGGTAGGACCTGAGCAAGTCTTGATGGGAAGCGACTACCCTCTTGTTCGGGCGCACAGGGTGATCAGAGAGGTGGAATCGTCGGGCCTGCCGCGTTCCGCAAAGGACATGGTCTTGGGCGAGAACGCGGCGCGACTGTTGGGGCTCTGACTTAACTGCGCGCTTCATATCCGTTGATAGCGTTACTTCGGTCTAGGGAGTATGTCTTTGGTTATGGCCCAGTCTGGGTAATAGTTGTAGAGAGTCTCTCCGGGGCGGGGACTGCCCAATGGCTGCGGCGGGACCATGAATGGTCCCGGGCTGCCGTCGATCGTCATGAAGGCGTACCGCAGGCCCACTGAGCGGAGCGTCCTGGCCGAGGGTATGTTGAAGGTGCCGACGGTCGCTAGGACTATCCTGTCGTTTTCGAGTATCCAGTTGGCAGCGGCGTTTACGACCGCGCGACCGAGCCCTTTTGCCTGCGCATTTGGGTGGGTCTCCATGCCTATTTCCCAAACTGGGTCTCCGTGATCGGTGACCGTTGCTAGGGCGACCAACTCGTCACCTTCATACACGGCGAAGCCTGCCAGGGCGTCTTGCTGGCAATGCCAGAAGATCGAGTAGTCCACTTCTGCCAGTTCGGGGGCACCGATCTCTACCACGCGCCCATCCTTCTCGGGTCTCACGGTGTTGCGGTCGCCAAATAGGTAGAAGCTGGGGCCCCAGATGGTGATGCCCAGGGGGAGTGTGGCTCGCGCGAGCTCATAGGTGCCGAACGGGGAGAATACGAGGTCGACGTGGAGGTTGGGGATGATGGGGCGGACGGCGTCGGAGAGGTCTTGCGTGGCGACGAGGGCGCTGCCTTCACCGCACCGGATGATGACGAGGGGATGGTCGCGCCTCGGCTCGCGGTCGGGGGTGAGAACGGGCATCGGATGACCGCCCAAAGCGGAGAGCGGAACGGCGATCAATTGTTCGGTCCAGAGGGTAATCTTCTCTTGCAGATTTTCGCTAATCATGTCCATTTGCTGAATCTCCTTCTGAATGGTAGCAATATTGCATCAAATGTTCCGAACATAAGTAGCGGATATTAACTATAGAATTACCGAAAAACTCTGGAATATAGGCTTGACAAGATATGGTTTAGTTCTTGTATAGTGTTCTGAACCAGTTTCGGAAGGTAGTACGGGGTAGTCCAAGCGCGTATGTTCCAATCTGTTGAAGTCATGGCTCACGGACGAAATCTCTTGGGTTTCCATTCTCTTGATGGGAGAGACGCCGTGGGACGGACCATCGACCAGAAAAAACGTAGTGCGCTAACGGGGGTTTGCATGCTGTCATCCTGTGGAGGTGCTCACGCACATTCAATTTAGTCTTGTCGCGGGAGGGGAGTAGCGCAACTGAGCGCATTACCGGTCAAACCCGCGAGGGACAAGCTCGGATGAAGAGTATCAAACACCCAGGCAAGCCGTCGACGTTCGGGATGGGGTCGGACGAAGTACAGAGACTTAGGAGGTGTCGCCTTGGTGTCAGCAGCAATGTATCAACCGCATAATGGTATGTCCAGGTCGAATCGTGATGCTCAGTGCAAGCGGTGCAACACACGATTGGTCATGGGCTATGACGAAATGGAGTGCATCATGTGTGGCTTCGTCGATTACAGCTACACCCGTGAGATGCCAAGCGGTCGGAAGAACCTCTTGAGCACTGCAACGGAGTATGTGCTCCGCTACGTGGGTGACTTTCCAGCTCTCGCCGAGACTCTGACCCACGTCAAGGTGGTGCGGATTCGTAATCGAGCCGGATTCAATGTCGAGTGCCCCTTTTGCTCTCGAGGGATGGAAGAGGCGTCCCTCTCAGGCAAGAGGCCGGAGGCTCG